>CADBPL010000297.1 GCA_902796535.1 Oscillospiraceae bacterium | reverse complement strand
TCGCGCTTTTTACCGCGATCCTGATGAGTCTCGGGCTGCTCACCGCCAAGCCGCTGCCCAAAGAGGGCATTATTGCCGACGCGGTGATGACCTTTGCCAACGCACTGCCCGGCAGCGCTGCCGGTACGCTGCGCATCGAATCCAATTATGACGGCGATTACAATGTGTTCTGGGGCGACGCCTCCGGAGCAAAGCTCACCGCAGCCACCCCTGCCGGCAAAACGCTTCCTTACAGCGAATTTGCCGAGGTGACGGTCAGCAGCGGCAAAGGGGAGCTGGCGACCAACCCGTTCCTTTTCATCCCGCCGAACGCCGCGACCATGCTGCTCTATTACGGCGACACGCTGCTGGACACGGACGAGGTGCCGGCCGGCAAGCAGACCGCCGCAGCGGAACCGACTTATTCCTTCGGCAGCCTGAGCGACGTACATTTTAACCGCTACGACACGACCGGCGGCGACGATTCGGAGCTGTCATATCCCAGAGCGCTGAACCTGCTGGACGAAATGGGCGTTTCGCTCGTGGCGCTGGCCGGCGACCTTTCCAACAAGGGCGAGGCGTCCTCCTACGAAGCGTTCCGCAAGTTCAACGATCAGCACGATTTCCCGGTATACACCTGCCGCGGCAACCACGACTGCAAAAACAAATTCAGCTATGACGCGTGGAAGGCCAACGTCAACGTCGGCGTTTTTGAAGAAGAAGCCCCCGCGGGCGTGCTGGCGCGCGGCGACAACGGGTTTGACTTTGTTTACAGCGGCAGCGAAACGAACGGCGACGTTTTCATTTTCCTGAGCCAGTGCCGCGACAGTTATTTGCCCGGCGTTCGGATTTTAGAGCAGTCACAGCTCGACTGGCTGCGCGATCAGCTTGAAGCGCATAAAAACGACCGCGTTTATCTCTACTTCCACACCTTCCTCAACGCGTGGCAGGGCGATTTCAGAATGGGCGAGGGCAACCTTGCCAACGATTACGGCTATTTCTACCCCCTGCCCTATTTCAAAGGCAACGCCGATGAGCAGCAGTTCCGCGCGCTGCTGGAGGAATACAAAAACGTGATTTTCTTCAACGGCCACTCCCACTGGGCGCACAAGATGGAATCCTTCAACAGGAACCTGAACATCACCGACAACAACGGCACGACCGCAACGCTGGTTCATATTTCCAGCGTCGGCGCGCCGAGAACGACCGGCATTCTGAATCCGATCCAGACCTCCAACCCCGTCACCATGTCGGAAGGATTCTTTGTCAGCGTGTTCCCGCAGCACATCGTGACCTACGCGATGGATTTTGCCAACAGCCGGATCCTCGCTTACGCGACCTATCGGATCGCCCGGTAAAGCAGGTGTAAAAAAATGAACGACAAAGTGCCTTTTTGTGAAAAAATCGGCTACGGGGTCGGCGCGGTCGGTCTGGACCTGAGCTACGGTCTGTTTTATTCCTATTTGTCCATTTATCTGACCAACGCGCTGGGCATCTCCTCGCTGTTTCTGCTGGTGCTGGCGCCCATTGCAAGGCTTTGGGACGGCATCAACGACCCCATGATGGGCAGCATCGTGGACGCATCCCACAGCAGGATGGGCAAATACCGCCCATGGATCCTGCGCGGCGCGATCGCCAACGCCGTTGTGCTCTGCTTTTTGTTCAACAACCCCGGCATCCCGGCCGGTTCGGTGTGGCTTTATGTTTATGTGGCGGTGTTCTATGTGCTTTGGGGAATGTCCAACACGCTGGCGGATATCCCCTACTGGTCGATGATCCCGTCGTTCGCCACGCAGGAAAAAGACCGCAACTTCATTTCCACCGTCGCCCGCACGTTTTCGGGCCTGGGGCAGGGCATCGTGCTGATTCTGACCGCGCCGATCGTGGCGTTTTTCGGCAAATCGAGCGAGAGCAGCCTCAAGGCCATGACCCCGGAAAGCCTGCGGCTGGGCTTCGGCAAATGGTCAATGATCGCCGCGGCGCTGCTGGTGGTGTTCGCTTTCATCTGTGTCGCCTCCACGAAAGAAAGCAACGTGGTGCCCGGCGGCGAAAAATTCTCGTTTAAAACTGCGCTGAATGAAATCAAACGCAACGATCAGCTGCTGGTGTTCATGCTCTTCGCCATGATCTCCAACGCCGGGTATTACATGACCTCCGGCATCAGCAGCTACTATTTCAACGCGGTGCAGGGCGACCTGAACCTGCAATCCAAATTCAATCTCTTCGGCGCGGTCGGCTCGGTGCTCGGCATTGCCGTCATCCCGGTTTGCTCCAAATTCATGAACAACCGCTCCATCTACCGGCTTTCGCTGAGCATGGCGGCGGCCGGTTACCTCGGCATGGCAGTCGTCGGCTACGGCTTCGGCGGCAACGTGACGGGGCTGGGGCTTTGCTATCTGGTCGCGTCCGTCGGCATCGGCAGCATGTTCGTCAACCAGACCGTCATGCTCGCCGACGTGGTGGATTACGGCGAATACAAGCTCGGCAAGCGCAGCCAGAGCCTGACCTTTTCGATGAAGGGCTTTTTGCAGAAAATGGCCTACACGCTGCAGTGCATCATCATGTATGCCGCGTTCAGCGTTACCGGCTATGACGGTCAGGCCATGGAGCAGACCGCACAGGCCAAGGGCGCGATCACCGGCATGATGTTCCTGCTCCCGCCGGTGCTGATTCTGATTTCGCTGGCTGTTTTTTCAAAAAAATTCAAAATCTACGGCGACTTCAAGCAGGAAATCCTGACCGCCGTTTCCGAAAAGCATCACGCATGATCCATTTCAGCCTGTATAAAAATGCAGGCTGATTTTTTGCTTGACAAAGGCGGCACGGCTGATATAATGAACGCTGTGTCCTGTATTCTGAAACAAAAAAGGAAGAAACGCTTTGAAAAAGATCAGGATCCCCTGTGAATTGACTTACCTGTTCGGCATGATCCTCATGCCGTTTTCCGTGGTGCTGAGCATCAAGGCCGACCTTGGGCTGTCGATGATCGCGGCGCCGAGCTACATCATCAGCGAGCGGTTTGCGTTCATCACCACCGGGCAGGTCGAGTGGGCGCTGCAGGCGCTGTTCATTGCGTTGATGTGTATCATCATCCGGCGCTTCCGGCTGACCTATCTCACCTCGTTTTTGAGCGCGCTGGTCTACGGCGGGCTGATCGACCTGTTCCGCTTTTTGCTCGACCCCCTTGCGCTGCAAACGCTTGCGATGCGCATCGTCTTTTTTGTGCTGGGCATGGTGCTCACCAGCCTGTCGGTCGCGCTGCTGTTCAAAAACTACCTCGCCCCCTGCGCCTATGATTATTTTGTGCGCGTGGTCGGCGAAGTGAAAAAGCTGGATATGCGCAAGTGGAAGATCGCCTACGACGCGGGGATGCTGCTGCTCAGCTTGCTCCTCTCTCTCGTGCTGTTCCGCGGCAGACTCGTGGGGCTGAGCATCGGCACGGTCGTGCTGGTGGTCTGCAACGGCAACATCATTTCGTTTTTCTCAAACTTTCTGGACAAACACTTTACCTTCTACGACGGCCTGCCGCTGCGCAGATATTTTGAAGTTGCGTAAACCAAAACCGAAAAAAACACAGGCGCTCCGTGAAGCAGCCTGTGTTTTTTTTGACGGGATTTGTTTTTAATGAATGATGAACAGTGAATAATTCACGCTTTCGGTCGTCCGTCAGCGCGTCAGCCTGCTCAGTACCAGATCCAGCCGAACAGCAGATACACAATGATCCACTGCAGGACGGTGTATTTGACCGTAACGGTGCAGGAATCGGTAACGGTGCGGTTCACCGCGTTGGTAACGGTCACGGTGACGGTCGCCTTGCCCTTTTTCAGACCGGTCATTTCCCCGTTCTCGTCAATCGAAACGACGCTCGGGTCAGAGGAAGAATAGGCAACGGTGTAACCCATGCCTTTGGGCGTGGTGACGGTCGGGTCAAGGGCGGCTTTGCTCTTCCAATTCATGGTCAAATCGGACACGACGACCGTGGTGGCAATTCCGAGAACAAACGTGATGTTATATTCCTCTGCAAATTGCTGGGCGCAGGTGCGGTAGCCGGAATAAATGACCAGATCGTCCGAACAGCCGTCGAACGCCTTGTACCCCATGCTCGTGACACTGTCGGGGATCATAACGCTCGTGAGATTTTCGCACTTTTCAAAAGCATATTTTTCGATCGTCGTGACGCCTTCGGGGATCCATATCCCCGTCAGCGCGTGGCAGGCATAGAAAGCTCTTTCGTCAATGTTTTTGAGATTGTCGGAGAAGGTCACGTTCGTCAGCCTGCCGCAAACGCCAAAGGCAGAATAGCTAAGGCTCGTCAGGCCGCTGCCGATGGTCACGTCGGTCAGGCCGTCGCAGGAGTAAAAAGCAAACTGGCCAAGGCTTGTGACGCTGTCAGGAATGACAAAGCTCGTCAGGCCTTCGCAGTCACAGAAAGCCCGCTCGCCAATACTCGTGACGCCGTTGGGAAGGATCAAACTCGTCAGCCCGCTGCACTCTTTAAAGGCAGAATAGTGAATGGTCTTCACGCCTTTACTAATGTTCACGCTCGGCAGACTTTTGCACTTGTAAAAGGAAGATCTGCCGATACTCGTGATGCTGTCGGGCATGGTCACGCTCTTCAGTACGGTGAAGCCGGCAAAGGCAGAATCGCCAATGCTCGTGACGCCGCTGTTGATCACAACGCTTTTCATCATGCTGTAATAGACTCTCCACGGAGCATTGTTTGTTATTAAGCCGTTGGAATTGTTGAAAGAGTAATCATCCATTTTGCCCGTACCGCTGATGGTCAGGGTGTTCGTCTCTGTGTTATAAACCCACACCAGATCTGCGCCGCAGGTGCCGGACGTACCCTCCGCGTGCACCGCCGTGACCGGCGCGAGAGCAAACAGCAGCGCCGCGCAAAGCAGCAGGGATAATGCTTTTCGGATCATTCTTGCCATGTTGACAGTCCTCCTTGTTCCGGATCATTCATATGGCTATTTTAACACACATAAGAAATAATTGCAATAGAGCCGCGTCGATTTCCAGCGTCGGCCGCGTCGATTTCCGGCGTCGGCCCGTCAGCCTGCGCTGCCGCAGCAAAAGCGCAAATAAAGGAAAAGAAGTTAAGAGTATATAAATATTATTTTTATAGCTTTACAGCTTTCGCGGGGCGTGATATAATATTGCAAATGTATTGGCGCCGTTTGTCCGTGTCACAAGCGGCTTCAAAAAAGCAAACGCTGCGTGAAAGCAGGAAACGATATGATCATTCTCGG
>CADBPL010000296.1 GCA_902796535.1 Oscillospiraceae bacterium | reverse complement strand
GAAGAACATGCCGCGGGCGTTCGGCCCTTCAAACGGGCAGCGGTTGCCGTGCAGCCACGGGGTGAAGATCACGCCGCCGCAGCCGGCGGGCACCTTTTCGACTACGTCGGTCATGTAATCGTAAAGGCTGGTGAACACCGATTCTTTGCTTTCGGCCACGTGTTCTTTTTTGAGGTAGATGCCGATCTCGTCCAGCGCCAGATGATCCTTGACCCATTCCAGACACTTGCCGGCGGTTTCCAGTTCGGCAAAATAGTTATAGTAGCCGTCCTGCGCGCCGACGATGGCGGCGATCATGGCGGTGGTGTCGACGATGCTGCGGTCGACCACGGTGCCGACCCAGCCGGAGGTGCCGGAATAAACGTGGGTGTCGCCCAGGGCGACCGCACCCGCGCCCACGCCGATGAGCGAAGCGTCGCCGCCGCCGCCGAACACCGCCGTGCCCGGCGCCAGCCCCAATTCAGCCGCTGCCTTTTCAGTCAGCACGCCGACCTTGTCGGTGGATTTTTGAATGGGCGGCAGATGGGCGGGGTTCACGCCGAGGAGCTTGCAGATTTTGGGGCTCCAGCATTTGTGCCCGTCGCGGATATCGTAAAGCAGCGTGGCAAAGGCGGAATCCTGCGTCATAACGCATTTGTCCGTCATTTTGCAGATGATGGTTTCCTTCACGTCCAACCATTTGAACACTTTTTTAAAGTTTTCCGGTTCGTGCGCTTCGACCCATTTGTATTTCCAGACGGGATCCTTCACGCTCGCGGCGACCGCGCCGGTGATTTGCAGCGAGGGCAGCAGCTTGAAAATATTTGCTCCGGCGATCTGGATGCCGTTGGCCATGCCTTTTTTCAGTTCCTCTCCGGCGCGCTGATCCATGTAGCTCATCGCGTTGCGCACCGGCTTGCCGGTTTTGTCAACCAGCACCAGCCCCTGCATCTGGGAGCAGAACGAAATGCCGTCCACCTCTTTGGGGTCAAGGCCGGAGCTTTGCAGCACTTTTTTGGTGGTGCTGCAAATGGCGGCCCACCATTCCGCCGGATCCTGCTCCGCCGAGCCGTCAGGCGAAACGGTCAGCGAATAGCCCTCCATCGCCGAAGCGATCAGCTTTACGCCGCTTTCAATTTCAAACAAACAGGTTTTGACGCCGGTCGTGCCGATGTCATACGCCATGATTTTTGCGTTTTTCAATGAAAATCCCCCTTTACTTATCTCAGGCAACCCCGCGCAATGGCGGCGCTGCCTTAAAGAAAAAGGCAAATCCAACCGCGCGGCGCGTGAATTTACCTTTTTATCTTACCATATTTATTTTTTTATTTCAACATATCTTTCAAAATATCGGCGGCCTTCAGGTAACCGTTGAGCCCGAGCCCCTGCACCGTGGCGACGCACGCGGCGCGGACGTAGGAGATCCGGCGGAAGGCCTCCCGCTTTTCCGTGTCGGATATATGCACCTCCACCGTCGGCAGCCCAACTGCCTTGACGGCGTCGGCAATGGCGACGCTGGTGTGGGTGTAGGCGGCGGGGTTGAAAATGATGCCGTCATAGTTGCCGTAGGCCTCCTGAATTTTGTCGACCAGAGCGCCCTCGTGGTTGGATTGGAAGCAGTCCACGTCAAACCCGTTCTTTGCGGCGTAGTCTTCGATCAGGCGCACCAAGTCCGCATAGGTCGTTTTGCCGTAGATTTCGGGTTCACGGATGCCTAAAAAGTTGAGGTTCGGGCCGTTGAGCACCAGCAGTTTCATTTGAGCACCTCCAGAATTCGTTTGACGGTCACAGCCGGGTCGTCTGCCGTTTCCACCGTGTGGTCGCACACCGCGCGGTAAATCGGCAGCCGCTGCCGGTAAAGGGCTTCGAGGTTGCCGTTTTGGCTCAGGGGTCTGCCCTGTGTGGCCAGCGCCTGCAGCGGGCGGTCGAGGAACACGACCACGGCGTTTTGCCTGAGGGCGACGACGTTTTCCGGCCGCAAAACCGCGCCGCCGCCTGTGGCGATGACCGTGTGGCTGAGCTTGCCGATCTCGCGGCACACCTCGGTTTCGACGCTGCGAAAATATGCTTCGCCTTTTTCGGCGAAGACGCGCGGGATGGACTGCCCGAGCTTTTTTTCGATTTCGTCGTCTGTGTCGCGCTTTGGCCGCTCGAGCTGTGCGGCGAGCAGGGCGGCCGCCGTGCTCTTGCCGCAGCCGGGCATCCCGATGAGCACGATGTTGCGCATATGCCGTTCGGTCGCCGCGATCGTCTGTTCGATCAGCTCTTCGTCCAGCGGGTGACCCAAAAATTTTTCCGCCGCGTAAAACGCCTGTGCGCACAGCATGGGCAGCCCGTTCACGGCAAGGCAGCCCCGCTCGGCTGCCTGCCGCAGCAGCTCTGTTACGGCGGGGTTGTAGATCATGTCCGCCACCGCTTCGCATTGCGGGAAGCGGACGAGGTCAACGGGGGAAACGCCGTTGTGCGGGAACATACCGACGGGCGTTGCGTTGATGATGACGGATGCGTCACGGTGACGGTCGAGGTTGTCGTAATTGTTTTCGCCGCTGCGCGAGATCACCACGACCTCGGCGGCGTTCTGGTCGCGGCACACGGTCACGGCGGTTTTGGAGGCGCCGCCGCTGCCGAGCACGAGCACCTTTTTGCCGTTCACCTCGATGCCCGCGCGGCGCAGCAGATAACAAAAGCCGAAATAATCGGTGTTGTCGCCCAGCAGGCCGCCGTCCGGCAAACGGGTGACGGTGTTCACCGCACCGATGCGTTGTGCCTCGGGGGTGAGCCGCGCCATGAAGGGTATGACCGTTTGCTTATAGGGAATGGTCACGTTCATGCCGTCATAGTCGCCGCTCTGAACGAAAGCGGCCACTTCGTTTTCTTCTTTTTCAAACAATTCATAGTCATAGCGGCCGCCGCTGATGCAATCGTGCAAAAACGGCGAATAGCTGTGACCGAGCTTTTTGCCCAACAGACCCATGCGCATGGCGTTCTGACCTCTCATACAATTTCAGAATAACTGCCCAGATAGGTGAATTGCTCCAGATCGCTCTCCAGCTCGCAGATCAACTGCGTCAGGGCGGGGGAGTAGACGGAAGCGTTGATATCAAAATAGAACATGAACTCAAAGTCGCGTTCGGGGATCGGGCGGCTTTCGAGCTTGATGACGTTGATGTTGTGGGCGTAAAACCGCGCCATGACGCGGTAGAGCGCGCCGGGGCGGTGGGGCAAAACGAGCATGAGGCTTGTGCGGTCGGCGCCGGGGTAGATCTCCGGCTTTTTGGAAATGCAGATGAAGCGCGTAAAATTGCCGAAGCCGTTTTGCACGTTTTGTTCCAGCGTTTCCAGCCCGTAAAGCGACGCGCAGCCGGCGGATGAAACGGCGGCCAGGTCGCTGCGGTCGGATTCGGCCAGCGTCTGCGCGGCCACCGCCGTGTTGGCGCAGGCGGTGAGCTTGACCCCTTTGAGCTGAGAGAGGAAACGGCTGCACTGGTTGAGCGCCTGTTCGTGCGAGATCACTTCTTTGACGTCGGAAAGCTTCGTGCCGGGCTTGACGAGCAGGTTGTGGTTCACCTGCAGCCGCGTGCTGCGCACAATGTAAAAATGATTTTTGATCATCAGATCGTAAACATGGTTGACCGAACCGGCGGTGCTGTTTTCCAGCGGGATCACGCCGTAGCGGCACAGGCCCTTGTCCACGGCGGCAAACACCGATTCAAACGAGTTGCAGTACATGATGTCGGGCAGCGGGAAAAGCTTTTCGCAGGCGAGCTGCGCAAAGGCGCCCTCCGTGCCCTGGCAGGCAACGCTTGCCCGTTCGGGGAACAGGGGCTGCGTGTCTTTGACGGCGGTTTTGAGAATTTCTTCATAGCGCGACTGGGGCAGGGTGATGCGGTTCTGACGCGAACGGGAAAGCTCCATGAGCAGCGAAAACAGCACCCGCGCTTCGCTTTCGTGCTCTTCGCCCGCCAGCTCCGACACGCGCAGCAGCAATTCACGTTCACGCCGCGGGTCGAACACCTTCATGCCGTTTTCTTTTTTGTATTCGGCGATCCTGCAGCTGACGTCCATCCGTTTTTTGAGCAGCGCCACGATCTGTTCGTCGGTGCTGTCGATCTCTTTTCGCAGTTCCAGAATGTTTTCACTCATTTGTCACACTTCCTTTCAATATATCAGCAATCGCAACGGCCGCGGCCGCTTCCACGCAGGGCACGGCGCGGGGCAGAATGCAGGGGTCGTGCCGCCCGCCGACGCTGATTTTCACATTTTCTTTGGTGGTCAGGTTCACGGTGTCCTGTTTGGCTGCAATGGAGGGCGTCGGCTTGAACGCGGCGCAGAAGAGCAGGGGCATCCCGTCGGCAATGCCGCCCAGAATACCGCCGCAGCGGTTGGTCACGGTCTGCACGGCTTCGCCGATAAAGCAAAACGCGTCGTTGTTTTCCAG
>CADBPL010000295.1 GCA_902796535.1 Oscillospiraceae bacterium | reverse complement strand
CGGTGTAGTCGCCGGGAACGGTGTCCTTCGTCGTGCGCACGCCGATGAACAGCGGATAGTTCTGCATGGCGATCATCGGCAGCGCATGGTCGCGGCCGATCTCGATCGGGATCAGCGCGTCGGGGCAAGAACCCATGATGGTTCCGCCCGTGGTTTTGACGTAGTATTCTTCACAGAAAAACGTTTCCAGCGTGTCGCCCTTCTCGTTGGTGAATTCACTCAGCGACACGACCGCCTGATTTCTGTCCAGCCGCGCCTGCACGGCAAGCTGGCAGTACTCGGACTCGTTTTTGGCCACGAAGAGCGTGTGCGCCGCGTTTTTTTCCAGCGCGCCGGTCTTCTGGAGCTTCACCGTCGGCTCATAGAACGAGTAGGACGGGATGGACAGAAGTTTCGGGGCAACGCCGCGCACAAGCAGCTGGGTGAGCGAAACAGGCGACACCCCCGGGGACAAAAAGACAAGCAGCGCCGAAAACACGGCGACCAGCCGCCTGAGAGCGGCGCCGATGGATGAAAAAACAAACATAGCTGAACCCTCCCGGTCATTTTTTCTGACAGGATAAGCATATCACGAAAAAAGAAAAACTACAACCGAAAAAAGAGAGCTTTGGCAAAATATTATAATTTAAAAAATCTGCAAAAGCAGAAAAACGGACGCCATGAAGGACGGTGTACTTTTTTTCGCATATGTGATATAATGAGCGCAACCAAATCAGGAAAAGGGCAGTCATATGGAACAGTTACGCTTATTTCCGGCTCAGAGCGGCGACCCGAGGCCGCCCGCGGTCGTTCAATGGAACCTGTGGCACGGCTGCACAAAGGTCTCGGCCGGATGCAAAAACTGCTACGTTTACCGGCGGGATGAGAGCGTCGGGCGCGACCCGACAAAGGTGGAAAAAACGCAGCGCTTCGATCTGCCCGTTCGCGTGCTGCGTTCGGGAGCGTATCAGGGGCTGTATAAAGTGCCGGCCGGCAGCCGCGTCAGCACCTGCTTTTCTTCCGACTTTTTTCATCCGGCGGCCGACGCATGGCGACCGGACGCGTGGAACATCATCCGTGCCCGCGCCGACTGTACCTTTTTCATGATCACGAAACGCCCGGAGCGGATCGCCGATCACCTTCCGCCCGACTGGGGCGGCGGCTGGGCTCACGTGACGATCGCCGTGACCTGTGAAAACGACGAAATGGCGAAAAAACGGCTGCCGGTTTATCTTTCGCTGCCGCTTTGCCGCCACGCGGTCATGATCGAGCCGATGCTGTCGGCCGTTGACCTGCGCCCCTTTTTCCGCTCGTATCCCGGCGTCATCCGGTCGGTTTCGGTCGGCGGCGAATCCGGGCCGGACGCCCGGCTTTGCGATTACGCGTGGGTGTTGGACGTGCGCGCGCAATGCCTCGAAAACGGGGCGGCGTTCTCTTACCATCAGACCGGCGCAAGGCTGCTCAAGGACGGCCGGGAATACCGCATCCCGCGCAGGCTCCAGCACACTCAGGCGCGAAAAGCGGGGCTGACGCTTCCGGCGACCGATTGAACAGAAAAGCCCGAGCCTCAAGGCGCCCGGGCTTTACAAGAAAGGGAAACGGTTTATGTTCAAAAAAATCACGGCTTTTCTGCTTGTTCTGACCGTGCTTGCGGGGCTGCCGCAAGCCGCTCATGCCGAAGAAACGGTTCCGGAAAAGGAAGGCTTCGTGCTGGATTTCAGCACGGAATTCAACAGCGGAAGCTTCCCCGCCGCAAGCTGGCTGCCGCAGTATTTTCCGCACGGCACGACCAGCGAAGAAGGGGCGGCCGCCAGATTTCGGATCGAGGACGGCTGTCTGAATCTGTACCTGACAAAGGATTCCCCCGATTATTTCGGCGGGCGGCCCGGTTCGGCGAATCCGGATGAACTGCTGTGGATCGCCAACGGCGTCCAGACGTGGGAGAAAAACCGTCTGCATCCCGGCGCCGCGCAGCAAAGAGACGTGGAACCCTTTGCGGGTTACGCGACACAGTACGGCTGGTTTGAGATCAGAATGAAGCTGCCCGACACGGGCGGCGGCGG
>CADBPL010000294.1 GCA_902796535.1 Oscillospiraceae bacterium | reverse complement strand
TGGCCTCCTCCCACGTGGGCGGCCTGTCCGGCGCGTTCATCCCCGTGACCGAAGACGCCGGCATGATCGCCGCCGCCCGCAGCGGCGCGCTGACCATGGAACGGCTTGAAGCCATGACCGCCGTGTGCTCGGTCGGGCTGGATATGATCAACATCCCCGGCGACACCTCCCCCGAGGTTATCGCCGCCATCATTGCCGACGAAGCCGCCATCGGCATGGTCAACAGCAAAACCACCGCCGTGCGCGTCATTCCCGCCATCGGCAAGCAGGTGGGCGACGAGCTTGATTTCGGCGGCCTGCTCGGCGGCGGCCCGGTGATGCCGGTGAGCACGATCTCCCCGCAAAAATTCATTCACCGCGGCGGGCGCATCCCCGCCCCGATCCAAAGCCTGAAGAATTAACAAGAAAGGCAGACAGAACAGATGAAGAAAACAATTCAACTGCTTGACTGTACCCTGCGCGACGGCGGCTACGTCAACGACTGGCGTTTCGGCAGCGCGAACATCATCGGAATATTTGAACGGCTCGCCGACGCGGGCGTCGATATTATTGAAGTCGGTTTTCTGGATGACAGAAGGCCTTTTGACAAAGACAGAACCATTTTTCCGGACACCGCTTCCGCCGATAAAATCTACGGCCGTTTAGACCGAAAGCAGGCCATGGTCGTCGGCATGATCGATTACGGCACCTGCGCCATCGAAAACATCGCCCCCTGCGCCGATTCCTGTCTGGACGGCATTCGGGTCATTTTCAAAAAAGGCAAAATGTACCCCGCGATGGATTATTGCAGGCAGGTCAAGGCGCTGGGCTATCAGGTTTTTGCGCAGCTGGTTTCGATCACCAGTTATACGGATGACGAGCTGCTGGAGCTGGTCGCGCTGGCCAACGACGTGAAGCCCTACGCCGTTTCCATGGTCGACACCTACGGCCTGATGGAGGAAGACGAGCTGCTGCATTACTATAAAATTCTCGACGGGAACCTTGACCCGGACATCAACATCGGGTTCCACGCGCACAACAATTTTCAGCTGGGCTACGCCAACGCGGCGTCGTTCCTCAAGCACAAGGGTACGCATAACATTCTCGTGGACGGAACGATCTACGGCATGGGCAAAAGCGCCGGCAACGCGCCCATTGAGCTGATCGCCATGACGCTCAACCAGCGCTACGGCGGAGATTACAACATCGACGCCTTTTTGGAAGCAGCCAATGAGTCGGTGATGGAATTCTACAAAACCTCGCCGTGGGGATACAGCACCTTCTTCTATCTGGTGGCCAAAAACCGCTGCCACCCCAACTACCTGACCGATTACATCCGGGAAGAAAACCTTTCCGTTTCGCTGCTTGATGAGCTGCTGGCCACGATCGAGCCGGAAGACAAAAAGCTGCTTTACGATAAAGCGCTGGGCAAACAGCTTTACGAAGCGTTCGTCAGCCGGCATTTCTGCGAAGCGGAATCCGTGAACCGTTTTCTGGACTTTCTGGGCAGCCGAAAAGTGCTGCTGATCGGCCCCGGAAAAAACATCCGGCTTCAGCAGGCCAAGGTCGGGGCCTTCATCGAACGGGAAGCCCCTGTCGTGATCTCCGTCAACTACATTCCGGAAGCCGTCACGCCCGACTGCGTGTTCATCACCAACCCGAAACGGTATCACGATATGACGACGGATCTGAAAAAAGAGAGCTCGTCCGGCATTAAAACGCTGGCAACCACCAACGTCACCTGCCGCAACGGCCGCTTTGATTTTGTGGCAAGCCGGGCGCCGCTGCTGGAAAAAGACGAAAGCATCATCGACAATTCGTTCCTGATGCTGCTCAAATACCTGGATTCGATCGGCGTCAAAGAGGTATTCTGCGCGGGCTTTGACGGGTATTCCGACAAAGAAAGCAACTACAGCATCCCCGAAATGGAATACTCCTTTGTCAAAAAAGAAGCCGCCAACCTGAACGCCCACATGAAAAAATCCATTGCCGAACACCGAAAGAGAATGTCGATCACCTTCCTTACGTATTCGGCCTACGACGCGGAAGAGGATATTCATGGCGCAGCAATATAAATGTGTGATATTCGACGTGGACGGGACGCTGCTGGACACCTCGGAAGGGATGCTCTCAGCCGTCCGGTACACCATTGCAAAATTCGGTCTTGCTCCGCTTGACGAAGCAACGATCAAAAGCTTTATCGGCCCGCCGATCCAGCATTCCTTCCAGCGGGTCTACGGCTTTGCCGACGACGTCATCGCGGACATGGCGGCCGTTTTCAGAGACCGTTACAAAGACAAGGACCTGCTGCTGGCTGAAGCCTATGACGGCATTTTCGACGTGCTGGATTATCTGCGCCGCAGCGGGATGCGCATTGCGATCGCAACCTACAAGCGGGAGGATTACGCAACCCGCCTGCTGCATGCCTTCGGGTTCGATCAATACACCGACCTGATCTTCGGCTCTGATTTTGAAGGCAGACTGCGAAAAAGAGACATCATCGAGCTTGCCTTAAAAAGCGCGGGCATTACCGAGCACGCGCAGGCGCTGATGATCGGCGACAGCGACAACGACGCCGTCGGCGCGGCAGAGATCGGAACGGATTTTCTGGGCGTGACCTACGGCTTCGGGTTCAAAACAAAAGCAGATGTGGAACCATTTGACTCGATCGGAGCGGCAGCCACGCCGCGTGAAATTATTAAAGTGATTGCAGGAGAACCATTATGCAAATAAAACTTGCCCGCTATGTGGCAGAATTTTTGGTAAAAAACGGTATCAGCGACTGTTTTATGGTCACCGGCGGCGGCGCCATGCACCTTGACGACGCGCTCGGCCATCAGGACGGCCTGCACTGCGTGTTCAACCACCACGAACAGGCGTGCTCCATTGCAGCGGAAGGCTACACCCGCATGACCGGAAAGCTGGCCGCCGTGTGCGTGACCAGCGGCCCCGGCGGAACCAACGCCATCACCGGCGTCATGGGCGGCTGGCTGGATTCCATTCCGATGTTCATTCTGTCCGGTCAGGTCAAACGCGAGACCACGATCTGGTCCTGCCCCGACCTTGGCCTGCGGCAGTTGGGCGATCAGGAATTCGATATCATCGGCTCGGTCTCCAACATGACCAAATACGCCGTGATGGTCACGAATCCCGACGAGATCGCGTACCACCTCGAAAAGGCGCTGTTCCTTGCCCTGAACGGCAGAGGCGGCCCCGTCTGGCTTGACATTCCGCTGGACGTGCAGGGCGCGGTCATCGAAACGGACGATCTGATCCATTTTCGCCCCGAAGCAGAAAAGCCCTGGGCAGCGCCGTCGCTCAAGCCCGGCGTCGCACAGACGATCCTTGAAAAAATCAGGCAGGCCAGAGCGCCGCTGATCCTCGCGGGAACCGGCATCCGCCTGGGGAACGCGGAAGACAAATTTCTCAAGCTGCTCGACAAGCTGCAGATCCCGGTCGTAACGGCGTGGAACGCCAACGATACCGTGCCGCATGACAGCCCCTGCTTTGCGGGTATGCCGGGCACGGTCGGCACACGGCCGGGCAACTTTGCCGTGCAGAACTGCGATCTTCTGCTCAGCCTGGGCTGCCGGCTGAACATCCGGATGATCGGCTATAATCATTATAATTTTGCGAAAAACGCCTATAAAATCATTGTTGACATTGACCCGAAGGAATTGATCAAGCCGACTGTGAAGCCGGATATGCCGGTCAACGCAAACGTCAGCGACCTGATCGACGAAATGCTGGCGCTGGAATATTTGCCGGAAGAAAAACACGCCGCGTGGGTCGCCTGGTGCCATGCGCTGGTGGCAAAATACCCCGCCGCGCAGGCGTCTTACCGCAACAACGGCGAAGGGCTGATCAACCCTTACATTTTTGCGGATAAGCTTTTTGACCATCTGACGCCCGACGACAGGATCATCTGCGGCAACGGCAGCGCCTGCGTCGTGACCTTTCAGGCCTGCAAGATCAAACAGGGGCAGCGGATGTTCACCAATTCCGGCTGCGCCGCCATGGGCTACGGCTTTCCCGCCGCCGTCGGCGTCGCCGTATCCGACAACAGCCGGCGCACCGTTTGCATCGACGGCGACGGCAGCGTGATGATGAACCTTCAGGAGCTGGCCACCGTTGCGCAGAACAAGCTGGATATCAAGCTCATCCTCCTCAACAACAACGGCTACCACTCCATCCGTCAGACCCAGACCAATCTGTTCAAGCCCCCGTTTATCGGGATCGATCCCGCCAGCGGCGTATCGTTCCCGGATTTCGGAAAGCTGGCGGAGGCGTTCGGCGTGAAATATTTCACGCTTGACAGTGAAACGAACTGTGACGCGGTTTTAGAACAGGCGCTCAACTGCGACGGGCCGTGCATCTGCGAAGCGGTCGTCGACCCGAAGCAAAACTTTGCGCCGAAATCCTCCTCCAAGGTCCTGCCGGACGGGCGGATCGTTTCCCCGTCGCTGGAGGATATGTTCCCGTTCCTCGATCGGGAAGAATTCGATGCGATCAAATACTGAAAATATACATAACAAAGGTGACGATCAATTATGAAACTCGGTATCGTAGGGCTTCCGAACGTCGGAAAAAGCACCCTGTTCAACGCCATTACCAACGCAGGCGCGCAGTCTGCCAACTATCCGTTCTGCACCATTGAGCCGAACGTGGGCGTGGTGAGCGTGCCGGACAGCCGGTTGGACAAGCTCGCCGAAATGTACCATCCCGACAAATACACCCCGGCTGTGATTGAATTTGTCGACATCGCCGGTCTGGTCAAGGGCGCCTCCAAAGGCGAGGGCCTGGGCAACAAATTTCTCGCCAACATCCGCGAGGTGGACGCGATCATCCACGTGGTGCGCTGCTTTGTCAACGACGATATCACCCACGTCGACGGCAGCATCGACCCGAAGCGCGACATTGAAACCATCAATTTAGAGCTGATTTTTTCCGATCTGGAAATGATCGAACGCCGCATCGACCGCACGGCCAAGGCGATGAAGGGCGACAAAAAGCTGGCTGCCGAGCTGGAATTCTTAAAGCGCGTGAAGCAGGAGCTGGAAAACGGCACGCCCGCGCGCAACATTGAATGCGACGAGAACGAAAAGGAAATGCTGGCCCAGTCCACCCTGCTCACCGCCAAGCCCGTGATCTATGCGTGCAACCTGAGCGAGGAGGATTTCACCGGCGGCATCAACGCCAACGCAGGCTACCGCGACGTTTGCGCCATTGCCGAAGCGGAGGGCAGCGAGGTGCTGCCCATCTGCGCCGAGCTTGAGGCGGAGATCGCGTCGCTCGATCGGGAAGAAAAAGCCATGTTTTTAGCCGACCTCGGCATTGAACAGGGCGGCCTCGACCTGCTTATTCAGCGCAGCTATCACCTGCTCGGGCTCATCTCCTACCTCACCGCCGGCAAGCCCGAGGTGCGCGCATGGACAATCAAGCGCGGCACCAAAGCGCCGCAG
>CADBPL010000293.1 GCA_902796535.1 Oscillospiraceae bacterium | reverse complement strand
TTAATTCTTAACTCTGATCTTGTCTTTCGCGACCCCTCCGGCTTCGCTTTGCTCAGCCACCTCCCCTTCCAGGGGAGGCAAGAAGTGCTGCCATTTGATCATGAGTAAAATAGGGCGACCTTGGCTCTCCCCCCGGGGTGTGGGTGTCACTGGACACCTCTGCCGCGGGCAGAAGCACCGACCGAGCCGGCAGGCGAGACAGCTGCCACGGAGTGACTGCCACCGTAGGGAACGCCGCCCTCGGCGTTCCGCAAAAAAACGCTATTAAAACGCAACGGAACGCCGGGGCGGCGTTCCCTGCAAAATGATCCGCAAAACGTTACAATAAAAAAAGCTTGCGTTTTTGCGCCGTTTGTGGCATTGTTATTATGTATAAACGTTTCTTGCGCCGAAAGGAGACAGCCATGCACCGTATTCTGATTTGTGATGATGAAAAAGACATTGTGAGAGCGCTGCGGATCTACCTGCTTGCCTGCGGAGAGGATTATGAGGTGATCGAAACCTACAACGGCCGGCAGGCGCTTTCGGTTCTGGCCGAAAACGAGGTCGACCTCGTTCTGCTGGATATTATGATGCCGGTGATGGACGGGATTGATACGCTCGCTGAAATCCGCAAAACCTCGCAGGTGCCCGTCATCTTTTTGACCGCGCGCAGCGAGGCAGAGGACAAGGTCATGGCGTTCAATCTGGGCGCGGATGATTACATCACCAAACCGTTCAACAAAATCGAGGTGGCCGCCAGAGTCAAGTACCAGCTGCGGCGCAACCAGCGGCACCACAGCGGCGCGGCCAAGGTGAAGGGCAACTGCATCATCAACGGCCCGATCTTGATCGACGACGAAGCCAAAACCGTCAAGGTCGACGGCGAACCCGTCAGCCTGACCCCAACGGAATACGCCATCCTCAAGCTGCTCGCCGAAAACGCCGGAACCGTGCTTTCCGCCAAGGAGATCTACCGCAAGATCTGGGACGCCGATCCCTTCGGGCAGGAAAACCCGGTGATCGTTCATATCCGGCACCTGCGCGAAAAAATCGAGATCCTGCCGAAGAATCCGAAATACATTTTGACAGCGTTCGGCCACGGTTACTACATGGAGGAGCTGGATTAAGATGAGATACATGATCAAAAGCCTGTCCGATAAAATCACGGCGATTTTCATTTATCTGCTGCTTTCCGTGCTTTGCGTCGCCATGTTTCTGGCGATCGACTGCCTGATCGAATACCATTTCTATGCGGGCGACGGCATTCAGTATTCAACGCGCGAAGCGATGCGGGTGAAAACCAATGAAGAATTCGATATCATTGAGCATTATACGGTGCTCAAGCTTGCCGGAGAGGACGTCAGCGACCTGTTCACCAAATACGCCGAGAGCCGCTCCAACATTCTCTTTCTGGTTTGCGACGAAACAGGCAACACACTGCTGACCAACATGGACAACCCCGCCGCTTACGACCCGCAAACCGCGTTTGAATTCACCAACGAAAAACCGCTGAACATTTGCGACAGCAGCGGGAATATCGTGCGGGGCACCGTTTCCGTTCACGTGCGCAAGGGGCTGCCCGCCAAAGACAGTTACCGGCTGGCCATCAACCTGATCAAAACGGCCAACGTGATCAAATACCCCATCCTTTTCGTGCTGTTTTTCTTCGTCATTGCGATGATCCTTGTTCTCGGGATGCTGATGAGCGGGATCAGTCAGCGCAGCAAAAACGATCAGGATCCCAACGCCGTGCCGGAGCGGTTCATTGATAAAATTCCGTTCGACCTGATGATCATCATCATGGCGGCGATCATTGCCATTGTCGGGCTGCTGATGATCCTGACCTCGGTCGCGGATATCAAGCAGAACAATCTGGTGCTGTGGAACGCCCTTTTCATGATCCTCTCGCTCGTCGTGGCCTCGGTCACGCTGCTGTTCAGCCTGTCGCTCGCGACCCGGATCAAATACGGCCACGTCTACCGCAACACGCTGGTTTTCAAGCTCATCGCGGGAATCCGCAAACGCGCAGGCAAGGCGAACGACGGCTACTTCAAGGTGCGTTTCATCAGCAAGGTGCTCATTACCATCGGGCTGATCTTTTGCATGGAGATCGCCGTGACCCTCGTGTTCCTGCTGCAATACAAGATCCATCAGAACGG
>CADBPL010000292.1 GCA_902796535.1 Oscillospiraceae bacterium | reverse complement strand
TTTCGGACGCTTTGGATATTATTCACAAATTCTTTCTGCTCTCTTTGGTGACTTTCCCGTCTTGACGCCGGTCACTTCATAACAGGGACGGCATTCTTGCCGTCCGCGAGGGCAGAAGGCAGAAAGAACGCAGCTTGCTTTCTCCAGCGCAGCAAAGCGTGTGACAAAAGCGGACAGGCAGGATCAGGCAAACAAATCATTATGCCGAGATACGAAGCTGTTTTTTATTGACAATCCTTTCTTTTTTTATTATCATAATACCATCTTATTCCCCGGTTCATCTTTCAGAAAGGGCGGCAGCTTTTTGCCGAACGAGCTTATGGATTTTAAAACATCTTTGCCGATGTATCTCATCGGCGGCGCGCTGATCCTGTTCATCATCGCGCAATCTCTCTTTTTCATGATCAAGGCGTGGAAACGCGGCAGGGAGCTGGGGCTGTCCTCCGCCACGCTGCGCGGAACGGTCACCACCAGCGCGCTGTTCACCATTGCCCCCGCCATTGCCATTTTAGCCACCGTCGTTTCGCTCGCGGGCGCGCTGGGTCTGGTGCTGCCGTGGGTGCGGCTTTCCATCATCGGCAACCTGTCTTATGAAACCGTGGCGGCCACAGCGGCCATGGAAGCGCTCAACCACGCGGGCGGCATGGCCGTGGAAGTGACCGACCGAACCCTGTTCGCCACCATCGCGTGGGTCATGACCGTGGGCAGCGTGTTCCCGCTGCTGCTTCTTCCCGTGTTGACCAAGCCCATCCAGAAAAAGCTGAACAACGCGGTGGCCAAAAGCAAATCCGACCTGCCGGATATTTTGGCGGCGGCCGCCTTCATCGGCCTTATCGGCGCGTTCATTGCCCGCGCCATTGCCGGGTCGGGCAAGGATGAGATCATCGGCGACGGCGCCGGGGTGCTTTCGGTCATCACGCTCGTGAGCGCCATCGTGATTTCGCTTTTACTCGAAACGATCCAAAAAAAGCGCAACGTCAACTGGCTGCAGCCGTTTGTGATGCCGCTGAGTATGTTCCTGGCCATGGGCATTGCCGTGGTGGCGTTCAACCTGCTGCCCGCCGACGTGGCGCTGCTGGAATGGAGGGGCTGAGCATGAAAAAACAAAAATCGTATCTTGACCGCGTCCACACCTGGGGGCGCATCTCCTCACTGACCACGCTGTGCGTCATGCTCATGTTCCCCGCCGCCATCTGCCTGTATCTGGACGTGTGGCCGCGCTTTCACGACGTGTTCAGCGGGCTGATCAAAATCATTCCCCTGTTCTGGACCACCGCCGTGATCGAGGTCGTTTCTTACACGCCGGTGCTCGGCGCGGGCGGCACCTATCTGTCATTCGTGACCGGCAACATCACCAACCTCAAGCTCCCCTGCGGCCTGAACGCCATGGAGAGCGCGGGCGTGAAGGCCAACAGCGAGGAGGGCGAAGTGGTCTCCACCATCGCCATCGCCACCTCCGCCATCACCACCACGCTGATTTTGGCCGTGGGCGTGCTGCTGTTCAGCCCCGTACTGCCGCTCATCACCAAAGAAGGCTCGCCTTTTGCGCCCGCCTTCCAGCAGGTTTTGCCCGCGCTGTTCGGCGCGCTGGGCGCGGGGTATTTCATGAAGCACTGGCGCATCTCCATCCTGCCCATCGTGGTCATGGTGATCGTGCTCGTCTTTTCCGGCGGCATTCCCGCGGGCACGCTCGTGCCCATCGGCGTCGTCGTGTCGCTCCTCGGCGCGTTCGGTATGTTCAAGCTCGGCTGGATCGGGAATAAAGAAAAAGCCGACGCCGCCAAGGAATAAATCGAAATGACAACAAGCCTTCCTGCTTTTCGGGAAGGCTTGTTGTCAAAGTGTTTCGCGAGATTTACAAACGCTTTTGTGAAGTGTTGCTCGGTAAGACTTCAACAAAAATCAATTTCGGAGGAATTACAATGTCAACGGAAAAATCAAAAGAGCTGTCAAAAGAAATTGTGCTGGAAGATATTGTCAGCACGGCCGTTCAGATTCCCGGCGTCAAGGTCAATCGTGATGAATTCCTGGCCGAACAGTTTGCAAACTGCGGAGTCAATGTACAGGATGTTCTGACACTTGGCCCCGTGGAAGCTGGTGTTTCAAGAGAAGAGCTATCTGTTGCGGCAAACAAGTTGATAATAAAGCGCACCAGTCAATCTTCTGCCGCTTCATTTATCGCAGGTATTCCCGGAGGCTTGGCAATGGCCGCCACAATTCCTGCCGATATTATGCAGTTTTTTGGTATGGCGCTTCGTCTGGCACAGGAACTGTCCTATTTGTACGGCTCTCAAGATCTGTGGGTGGACGGTAAGGTTGATGACGAAAGGATAAAATCACAGTTGATACTGTATTGCGGCGTTATGTTTGGCGTTTCCGGCGCTGTGTCAGGAGTTAGGGTGCTGTCGACACAAATCGCAAAAACCACTCTGAAAAAGCTGCCGCAAAAGGCGTTGACCAAAACATTTTGGTACCCAATCGTAAAGCAGATCGGTAAAGCGATTGGCATTAAAGTCACAAAAACGACAGTTGCAAAAGGCGTTTCAAAAGCGGTTCCCGTGATCGGCGGCGTTATATCCGGCAGTTTAAACTTTGCATCGATGATGCCCATGGCCAAGCGACTGTATACGGCTTTCGATAAAGCGACTTTTGATTATAGCGAGGAAGAATTTGAGTCTGATCTTAACGCTATGGAACGCATGGCTAACGGCGAAATCATTATTGAAGCAGAACCATCAAAAACCGATGAAATTAGGTCAAAAGTCACAAGCGGAATTAAATCTGTCGGAAGCAAGGCGACCGGTTTGATTGGCAAGATCGGTAAAAAGCAAGAACAAGAAATAGAACCGGTTAGCGATCCAATCGAAGAAATCAAAAAATATAAAGAGCTACTCGACCTTGGTATCATTTCACAGGAAGAATTTAACATCAAAAAGAAAGAGCTGTTAGGAATCTGATAAAAGAACAAGCCTTCCTGCTTTTCGGGAAGGCTTGTTTTTTTCGCGGCACGCAAAAATGCGCGCCCTGCTGTTTGAACCAAAAAAGCAGGAGAACACAGCATTCTCCTGCTCTTTTTTGTTTTGTTGCAAACGGCGCTTCAGCCCCGGTGGCCGTACTGCTCAAAGTGCCTTTTGATCGCGTCAAAGGTTTTGTCGCTCAGATAATGCTCGATGCGGCAGGCGTCCTCCGCCGCTGTTTCCGCATCCACGCCCAGGTTTGTGAACAGCAGGCTGAGCAGCTGGTGGCGTTCATAAATGCGCTGCGCCCGCTCTTCGCCCGTTTCGGTGAGCTTGATGAACCCCTGCCCGTCGGTCACGACAAGGCCGTCTTTTTTCAGCAGCCCGAGAGCACGGCTGACGGACGGCTTGGAAAAGCCCATGTATTCGCCCACGTCGATGCCGCGGACAGAGGAGGATTTCTGCGACAAAATATAAATCGTTTCAAGGTACATTTCGCCGGATTCCCGTATTGTCATGGTTCGTCCTCCTTTTTTGTCGGCAGTTTATATTGCCATTATAGCGGTAAAAGAAAATTTTTTCAATACGAAACAGGAAAAAAACAAAAAACTGTTGACAAGTTAGCTTATGCTAACTATAATGTAATCGGTTAGCAATCACTAACCATTATTATGTGCCTTTTGGTTAGCAATTGCTAATCACCGGCTCATGAAAATTCGTGTGATAAATCTGAAAGGAGGCGCGATTCGGGCATGAAACAAAAAGGACTCCTCCTTGTTTTTGCAAAAACCGAATCGCATGGGGATCGTTATGATACCGCTCTGTTATGCCGAAGCCGGTGAGCCGCAGATCATTAAAAAAATCGGCGGCAGTCCGGCGGTCAAAAAGCATTTGGAAAACCTCGGCTTTCATATCGGGGGCGAGGTCGTTGTGGTCAATTCTCTCGGCGAAAACATGATCGTGAAGGTCAAGGAAAGCCGCGTGGCCGTCAGCGATGAGCTGGCGAGAAAAATCATGGTTTGAAAGGAATGGTCATACCAATGAAAACACTCAGAGATGTGAAGATCGGCGAAAGCGCCACCGTGGTGAAGCTGCATGGCGAGGGCGCCGTCAAGCGCCGCATTATGGACATGGGCATCACCAGACATACCCCTGTTTATGTGCGCAAGGTCGCGCCGCTCGGCGACCCGATCGAGATCACCGTGCGGAACTATGAGCTTTCCATCCGCAAGGCGGACGCGGAAATGATCGAAGTGGAATAAAGAGTTTGTTTTTTTGCGCGGCAGTTAGTCTGCGCTAACTATCAAGGCTCTTTGAGAAGAAAGGAAGAACGGAATATGGATATCAGGATCGCCCTGGCGGGCAACCCGAACAGCGGCAAAACAACGCTTTTCAATGCGCTGACCGGCTCCAACCAGTTTGTCGGCAACTGGCCGGGCGTTACGGTGGAAAAAAAGGAAGGCCGGCTCAAAAAGCGCGACGGCGTGATCATCACCGACCTGCCCGGCATCTACTCGCTTTCGCCCTATACGCTGGAGGAAGTGGTGGCGCGCAACTACCTGATCGGCGAACGCCCCAACGCCATCCTCAACATTGTTGACGGCACGAATCTGGAACGGAACCTCTACCTCACCACCCAGCTCACGGAGCTTGGCATCCCGGTCGTGATCGCGATCAACATGATGGACGTGGTCAAAAAAGAGGGCGACAAAATCGACGTCGTTCAGCTCTCCCGCCGGCTCGGCTGCCCGGTCGTGGAAATCTCCGCGCTGAAGGAAACCGGCGTTATGCAGGCGGCCGACGCCGCCATTCAGGCCGCAAAAAGCGGCAAAACCGTGCCGCAGCACACCTTCTCCGGCCCGGTCGAGCACGCGCTGGCGCATATTGAAGAGGCCGTTGTGCATGACCTGCCCGAGGAGCAGCAGCGGTGGTACGCGATCAAAATTTTCGAGCGCGACGAAAAGGTGATGGAATCGCTTCAGATCGGCGCCAATATACTCGAACACATTGAAAAAGACATTGTCGCGGCGGAAAACGAACTGGATGACGACGCGGAAAGCATCATCACCAACGAACGGTACGTCTACATTGCCGAGGTCATCAAGGCCTGCTACAAAAAGAAGCAGGTCAAAAAGCTGACGAAAAGCGACAAGATCGACAAGGTGGTCACCAACCGGTTTTTGGGGCTGCCGATCTTCGCCGTCGTGATGTTCCTCGTTTATTACATTGCCATGGTCACCGTCGGCAGCGCCGCAACCGATTGGGCCAACGACGGCCTGTTCGGCGACGGCTACCACCTGTTCGGCATCGGCACGGCGCAGGCCGAGGAAAAAGCGGAAGATTACGCGGCCGCCTCCAACGCGCTCGTCGCTTACGGGTTTGAACTCGATTTGGAAAACGAAGCGTTCGACGCCAACGCGCTGATGGCCGAATTAAAGGGCTTCACCGCCGCCGAACCGTTCGCCGAAGCCGAAGTGACGGATGAAGAAACGCTGGAAACCTCCAACGTGACGGTTTACTTTGACAGCATCCCGTCGGACGCGGCGGAGGACGAAACCAACGCCATGACGTTCCGGGACGCCGTTGCCTATTTTGAAGAAAACGGCTTTGACGAACCCGACCCGGCGGACGACGGCGTTTGGGTGCCCGGCGTTCCGGCGCTTTTGGATAAAGCGCTGCTCAACGCCGAGGGAGAATCGCGCGTTCCCGGTTGGCTCTACGGCCTGATTCAGGACGGCATCGTCGCGGGCGTCGGCGCAGTGCTCGGCTTTGTGCCGCAAATGCTTGTGCTGTTCTTCCTGCTCGCTATTTTGGAAGGCTGCGGCTATATGGCGCGCATCGCCTTCGTGCTTGACCGCATTTTCAGGCGGTTCGGCCTTTCCGGCAAATCCTTCATCCCCATGCTCGTCGGCACGGGCTGCGGCATTCCCGGCATCATGGCCTCGCGCACCATTGAAAACGAGCGAGACCGGCGCATGACGATCATGACCACCACCTTCATTCCCTGCGGCGCCAAGCTGCCGTTTATCGCCATGGTCGCAGGCGCGCTGTTCGGCGGCTCCGCGTGGGTTTCGGTTTCCGCCTATTTCATCGGCATGGCGGCCATCATCGTTTCCGGCGTTATGCTCAAAAAGACCAAACGCTTTGCGGGCGACCCCGCGCCGTTTGTGATGGAGCTGCCCGCCTACCATCTGCCCACGCTCAAAAACGTGCTGCGTTCCACCTGGGAGCGCGGCTGGTCGTTCATCAAAAAAGCGGGCACGATCATTCTGCTTTCCACCATCGTCGTCTGGTTCACCTCCTTCTTCGGCTGGGTGGACGGCTCGTTCGGTATGCTGGCGGAGGAAGGAATGGAGCATTCGATCCTTGCCTTCATCGGCAAAGCGTTTGCCTGGCTGTTTGCACCGCTCGGCTGGGGCAACTGGAAAGCGGCCGTCGCCTCTGTCACGGGCCTTGTGGCAAAAGAAAACATCGTTGGCACCATGGGCATCCTCTATGGCGACTGGACCGGCATTGCGGCGTCGTTCGCCACTAAATGCGCGGGCTTCTCGTTCCTGGTGTTCAACCTGCTGTGCGCCCCCTGCTTCGCCGCCATCGGCGCGATCCGGCGTGAGATGAACAACGCAAGGTGGACGTGGTTCGCCATCGGTTACCAGTGCGGCTTCGCCTATGTGATCTCGCTGATGATCAACCAGTTCGGCAACCTCTTCACCGGCAGCCTTGCCACGGGCGCCGGAACGGTCGTGAACGTGGTCAGCCTTGTGGCCGCCGTCGCGCTGCTCGGTGTGATGATCTACATGCTGTTCTTCAAAAAATATCAGGAAGCAACGAAGCTGACGCAAAAAATCAAGAGCTGAAGGAAGGTATTCATATGCTTGCATGGATCTCCCAGCATGCGGTGACGATCCTGACGCTTGCCGTGATCCTGCTGCTCGTCGTCGCGGCCGTGTTTTCCCTTGTGAAAGACAAAAAGCGCAAAAAGGGCGGCTGCACGGGCAATTGCGCAACCTGCGGCATGGCGTGCGCGGAGCATCACCGTCAAACATAATCTGCTTGTTCATGACATAACAGAAGCGAGCCTTCGGGCAGTCACCAGACTGTTCGGAGGCTCGCGGTTTTGTTAATTGCTCAGCGTTGTATGAAACGGCCGTCGGCCGGTTCAGGCAAAGAAATCCCAACGGGTCAGCAGCAGCCCGGGGATGACGACCAGCAAAAAGAACGCCCAGCTGATCAGGGTAAACGTTTTGATGAACCGCCGCCCCTGCCCTGGATATTCGCGCACATAAAGGCGGTAGTTGATAACCGAAGCAAGCGAACCGATCAGCGAACAAAGCCCCGCGGTATCGGCGCCGTAAATCAGCCCCGCAAAGTTTTGGGTGAAGGGATAGAGCACGATGCTGGCGGGTACGTTCGAGATCACCTGACTCAGGCCGATCGCCCACCAGTATTCCCGCCCGGCCACGCTCGCTTTCAAAAACCCGGCAATGGCGGCGTTGGAGGCAATGGAGGAGGAAAACACAAAGAAGCACAGGAAGGTGCCCAGCAGCGCGTAATCCACCTTGAGGAACAGCCTGCCGTCGGCAACGGCCACGGTGAGCAGCACAAAGATCAGCACCGGCAGCCAGTAACGGGTGCGGGTCACAATGACCAGCAGCACCAGCAGAAAAAGAGCCGGATACATCCGGCGCAGAAAGCCCTTTGTTGCAGGCGGCAGACTGCTTTCATCGAACGCGACGGGTTCTTTGACGTTTTTTCGGTACAGAACGGCCAGAAAGGCCACCAGCAGCAGCCCGGACATCAGGCACAGCGGCAGCATATGCAGCATGAACCGCCCGACGCTGACGCCGGATTGACCGTAGAGAAAAAGATTCTGCGGGCTGCCGAACGGCATCAGAAGCGAGCCGCGGATGGCGGCGATGTTTTCCATGCTGATCACGGGCAGGATGTATCGCTCTTTTCCGGCGCTTCGGAACAGGAGAATGGTCAGGGGCACGAAGATCAGCAAGGACACGTCGTTCGTGACGAACATGGAGGAAAAGAACACGCCGAACACCAGAAACAGGCT
>CADBPL010000291.1 GCA_902796535.1 Oscillospiraceae bacterium | reverse complement strand
GCAGCGGCAGCTGCTGACCATTGCGCGCAGCATTCTGGCCGACCCCGCGATCCTGATTTTAGACGAAGCCACCAGCTCGGTCGACACGCGCACCGAGGTGCTCATTCAGCAGGCCATGCACAACCTGATGAAAGGGCGCACCAATTTCGTCATCGCCCACCGCCTTTCCACCATTCGCAAAGCAGATGTGATTTTAGTGATGAATCACGGCCGCATCGTGGAAAAGGGCACGCACGACAGTTTGATGGAAAAGAACGGCTTTTACGCTGAGCTTTACAACAGCCAGTTCGCCGGGAATGAGATATAATTCAACAGGAGGAGCACTATGGCGTCACGCAACATCAGCAGCCTGCTGCACAAGGTCGTGCCCGACAAGGTCCTGAAGGCTTACCGCAGCGTTCAGGCGGAAAAGCATTTTTATTTTGAAGTGCAGGTCGCCGAACACTGCAACCTCAACTGCGCGGGCTGCACCCACTTTTCCTCGATCGCAAAGCCCGGGTTTCTGGACGCGGCGCAATATGAAAAAGACATTGCCCGGCTAAGCGAGCTGTTCGGGGCGGATTATCCGTTCACCGTGCGCCTCATGGGCGGCGAACCGCTGCTGTATGACAAGCTGACCGCTCTGTTCGCCGTCACGCGCAAAACGCTGCCGAAGGCGGACATCTCCGTGGTGACCAACGGCATTTTGCTGCCGCAGCAGAAGGACGAATTCTGGCAGAGCTGCCGTGATCACAAAATCAAAATCTACATTTCACAATATCCCGTTCAGCTCAATTACGCCGCCATTGATGAAAAAATCGCCGCATACGGCTTGGAGCTGACCGATTTTCGCAACAGCGGCCGCGTCATTTTCCGCCACAACGTGATGGACCCGGCCGGCGCGTGCGACCCCGCCAAATCGTTTCAGAAATGCGGGCTGGCCAATTCCTGCCACAACCTCAAAAACGGGCGGCTGTTCACCTGCAGCGTTGCGGCGCACATCCATCATTTCACCGATGCGTTCGGCATCGACGGCATGGAACCGACCGAGCGGGATTCGATCGATATTTACAAGGCGCAGTCAAAAGAGGAGATCATCCGTTTTCTCAAACAGCCCATCCCCTTCTGCCGTTTTTGTAACGTCGACGCCGCCACGACCGTGGATTGGAAACGCTCGGAAGGCAAAATTGAAGAATGGACGTGAAAAAAGGACTCTTGCGAGTCCTTTTTTCAATGAGATCCGTTCTGCGAACGGGTGAAATCCTCCCGACGGTCGGGTGAAATTGCTGCGCGGTGAGATCCGCTGCGGCAGATAAGGAAACATGCGTTTTTAATTCCCCATAGCCGTTGTTTTATTGGCGGGTATTTGTTAAAATAAGGGTACTGGTTTCGGCCGCGTTTCAAAGCGCGCTTTTCGGCGCTGCCGGAATTGACTAAGAATGGAAAGAGGAAAACTATGGACGCAATCACAGCCATCATGCCGAGAGTCATGGCGTTTCTGACTTCGCTGCTGCTGATGATCAATTCGGCCACCGGCTCTTTGACGCCTCAGATCGACACGATGCAAAGCCTGACAAAGCTGTGCGACAGCTTCTATGTGATGGACTGCACCTATGACTATGACGCGCGCGGCATTCTGGAAAAAGGCGTCGACAGCACCGTCGACCTGATTTACAGCGGCATCAGAACCATTTTCACCGGGGGAAGAGGATTCGGGTGCACCACCTTCAATTCCGTCACCAAACAGGGCAATTATCTCCTGGCCCGAAACTTTGATTATATGGATTCGCCTGCCGTTCTCGTCAGAACAACGCCCCCCAACGGCTACGCAAGCCTTTCGACCGTCAGCCTCGGCTTGCTGGGGTTTGAGCAAGACCCCGGCGGCCGCTTTACCGTCAGCGATGCGCAGCGCAGAGCCGCGCTCCTTCTCGCTCCGTTCCTCGCGCTTGACGGCGTTAACGAAAAAGGCTTTGCCATTGCCGTTCTCGAGCTTGAAACCGCCCCGACCTTCCAGCTTTCCCTCAGGCCGAACCTCACCACGACCACCATGATCCGCGCCTGCCTTGACAATGCCGCAACGGTGGAGGAAGGCGTTGCGATCTTTCGATCTCACGATATGCGGGATCTGCTCACGGACGGGTGTAAATACCACTTCCAGCTCAGCGACGCAAACGGAAAAAGCGCGATCATCGAATATTATAAAAACAAAATGTATGTGCTTTATCCGGCAAAAAGCAAAGCCAACAGGGTCAACTATCAGGCGGCAACCAATTTTCACCTTGTTGACGGCGCAAAGGACCCCAAAGCGCTCGGGCGGGACAGATATGATACGGTCATGGCGGCATTGATGCATTCGCGCGGCGTTACGAGCGAAAAGCAGGCCATGAACCTGCTGAAAAAGGTATCTATGAAAGACGCCGACCTGAACGGTTATATCTGCTCGACCCTCTGGAGCAGCGTGTTCAACATGAGCAAAAAGACTGTTTCTGTGTGCTGCTTCAATAACTATCGCCGAACCTTCACCTTTTCGGTTTTCAAGCCGCTTCTCGAGCAAATCGGAACATAAACAGCACGAGCGCCCGGTCTCACCGGCGTTTTTGCGTCAGCCGGCCGTTTGTTTCACCGGCGACTTCACCGCTCAATCTGACCGCAGTACAACGTCCCCAACGCGCTGTTGTGCAAAATTATTAAAATTTTCTTAAAACACTTGTAAATTTCGTCACTATTTGATATACTGAGTTCGATTCTTACAGCTTTTCCCCAAATACAATTCAAGAGAATGGAGAAAAACGATGAAAGGTCGGATGAAAAAACTGCTTTCAGCAACGCTGAGCGTCCTGCTCATGCTCGGGATTCTTACCTGTGCGGAGTTCGGCGG
>CADBPL010000290.1 GCA_902796535.1 Oscillospiraceae bacterium | reverse complement strand
TCGGCGGGCAGCAGGGCGGAACCGGCTTCGGTGATGTTGCGGTTGAAATCCCATTTGAGGTAGTCGATCTTGTTTTGGCTCAGCACGGAGGACATCTGTTCAAAGATGTTGTCGCGCACGTCCTGCCGGGTCATGTCGAGAATGAGCTGGTGGCGGCCCAGCGAGCGGGCGCGGCCCGGCACGTGCAGGCACCAGTCGGGGTGCGCGCGGTAAAGGTCGGAATCGGGCGAGATCATTTCCGGCTCGTACCAGATGCCGAATTTCAGCCCCAGCTCGTTCACGCGGCGGATCAGCTCGCCCAGCCCGCCGGGCAGCTTCTTTTCGTTGACGAACCAGTCGCCCAGCGAGTTGGTGTCGTCGTTGCGGCGGCCGAACCAGCCGTCGTCCATGACGAGCATTTCAATGCCCATCTCTTTGGCGCGCGCGGCAAAGGAAACGAGCTTGTCGGTGTCAAAATCAAAAAAAGCGGCTTCCCAGCTGTTGATGAGCAGCGGGCGCTTTTCGGTTTTCCAGCGGCCGCGGATGAGGTTGTTGTTGTAAAGGCGGTGGAAGATGCGGCTCATTTCGCCCACGCCGTCGGGCGTGAACACCATGACCGCCTCGGGCGCGGTGAAATGCTCGCCCGGCTCAAGACGCCAGCAGAAATCGGTGGGGTTGATGCCCATGAGGAAGCGGCTGGCGCTGTTGAAATCCACCTCGACCTCGGCGGCAAAGTTGCCGCTGTAAACAAAGTTGAAGCCGTAAACGTCGCCGTGGTCCTCGCTCGCGTCTTTTCTGGCCAGCGCCACAAAGGGGTTGTGCTGGTGGCTGGAGGAACCGCGCTTGCTGGCAATGGACTGGATGCCGTGGCACAGCGGCCGGGTGGTGAGCGTGCGCTCCTTGACCCACTTGCCGTAGAGGTGCATCATGTTGTAATCCATGTCGGGCAGATCGACGCACACGGAATAGACGCGCTGCAGATCCATTGGGCGGTCGGAGGTGTTTTCGACCCGAACGCTGCGCGTCATGGCGCCGGTGTTGTGGAACACAGTGTAGAGCAGCGTGACCTTTGCGCCGGTCACGGCGTCGAGCGCGTCGACCTCGAGCGTCTGCGCCTCATCGGGGCTGTTGGCGTAAAGCGCGGGCAGCCCTTCCAGCGCGGGCTTGCCGTCGTAGATGCGGTGCGAAACATAGCGGATATCCGTGGACGCGTTGCCGTCGGCGTTGCGGATGGCCAGCGCGGACAGGCGCATATCGCCCGTGCCGTTGCAGGGATATTCCTGCGGAAACACGTCGAGCGAAAAATAATAGTCGTCAATGTGGGCGGGCGCGGGGCTGAACGAGGCGCTGCCGTCGCGATAGGCCAGATCGGTCAGGTCAAAATCGGGGATTTTAGCGCCGTAGTAGAGGTGGATGAGGTAGTTTTCGTCATACACCTGAAAAACATAGCTGGACGTGGCGGTGTCGAGCTTGAAGATTTTGGTTTTTTCATCAAAGAAAATAGGCAAAGATATCCCTCCATAAGCTGTTTTGGTATCTGTTTTGACAGACTGATACAGCTTTATTTTACTGATTCTTGACCGGTTTGGCAAGGGATTTTAAATAAAAAAACAAAAGCCCCGATGCCGGAGCTCCTGTTTAAAGCCTATTCCCTAACGAATTAGTTCATAACTTTACGCAATGTCTCAAAGATGGTGAGGAAAGCGTTCTTCAGACCGTCGAAGTTGATCGCGGCGTAAGCAACTGCGATATCGTTGACTTTGAAGTTCTGGAAGAAAGCGACCATTGCGTTGATGATGATGTCAATATAACTCTTATCCACTATGTTGCACCTCCTCCACTTTATGATTTTGGACTATCATAACACAATTCCCTTCTTTTGTCTACCACTGATTTGAATTTTTAACTTTTTTTTAAATTCATCAGAAAACAATCGTTGAAAACCGCCGGACTCGTGCATTTTGCTCACGATTCAACTCCGCGGCTCCGTCACGGCGGCAAGAATGCGCGCACAGGAGCCTCCGTCCACACTGGCCAGATTCTTTTGACGGAACGCTTTGCGCACGGCCGGGTCGTCGGGCCGCTTCACGGCTTCGCACAGCTCCGCCATGGTTTTGCACACCGGCCCCGGCACATACGTGCGGTAATCGAAATAAAACGAGCGGGTCTTTTCATAACGCTCCAGATCGGGCGCGAAAAAAACGCAGGGCTTATCCAGCAGCGCAAAATCCATGCAGATCGAGGAATAATCGGTGATCAGGCTGTCGCACAGCAGCGTCAATTCATTCACCGCGGGGTAGTCGGTCACGTCGACTGCGCCCGGGAATTCACGGGTCGAATGCACCTGCGGATGCAGGCGAACCAAAAGCACATGATCTTCGCCCAGCTCCCGCGCCAGTTGAGCGGGATCGAAGGCGTCCAGAAAGGTTTTGTCCCATTCCGCTTCTTCCCGAAAGGTCGGCGCGTAAAGCACAAGCCTTTTGCCCCGGCACGATGGATAGCGCTCATCAAACCCTGCGCGCAACGCGGCGGTGTTTTGCGCGTTGAGCAGCGCGTCGGCGCGGGGCGAGCCCAACGGCAGCACCCGCTCGGGCGCAACGCCGAAGGCGCCGGCATAGATCGAACGCACGGCGGGCGAAGAACAGATCACATACGTCAGCTTTTGATTGGCGGCAATTTCACGGCGGCGCACAGCGGGCGGCTGGTCGATATCCAGCCCGAAGCGCTTGAACGCGCCCTCCGCGTGCCACAGCTGCACCACGGTCGTTTCCTTTGAAAATTCCAGATAACCCAGCGGCATAAAATTATCGTTCAGAAAAACGGTTTTGGCGCGCGCGAGCCGGAACGCCTTGACGGTGAAAAAGCGCAGCGCCGAGCCGACACCGTTCAGGTCGGTGTGGGACAAACGCAAAAAACGGCAGCCGCCCTTTTCTTTCAACGCCGCTTCCACTTCGCCCAAGCTGTCGTTGAACGAGGCGTTGTGCGGTGAAATCAGCGCGACCAGAGCGGGGTCAACGCCCCGGTGCAGCCGCCTTGACAGCCAAAAGAAAAACGCGAACAGCCGATAGAATAATTCTTTCATACTTACTTTTTCCACTCAATGACCGTTTTGCCGAAGCTGCGGTGAATGTCGGAATCGAACGCCCTGTGCAGGTCTGGGATGCAGGTGACCGGCACCACGTCGCCCACTAAATTGTCGAGATACGACACGATGTGCGGGTGTTTGGCAAACAGGTCGACCGTGGCCTGAAAATCGGCCGCGCTGCTGCGGGAGGAGCCGCACAGCCTCAAGCCCTTTTCGAGCACCATGCGGGTGTTGATATCCACGAAATTTTCGCTCACGCCCATCAGGCAGATCGTGCCCTCGGGGTTGATCAGGTCGATCATCTGATTGATCGCCGGGCGGCAGCCCGCGCCGCCCACACATTCAAACGCGTGGTCGACCCGCAGATCTTCCGGCACATGATCTACGTGGAACGCGCCCTGAGCAAACGAAAAATAGGACAGCTTTTCTTCCACCGTGCCGAACACGTAAAGCTTCGCGTCGGGGAACTGATAGTGCAGCACGAGCGCGGCGATGTAGCCCACGTTGCCGTCGCCCCAAACGCCGATGGCGTCGCGCCGCTGATGCGAAAAGCGGCGGAAGCGGTCGACCGCGTGAACACAGACGCTCACCAGCTCGGTGAACGAGGCCACGTTCAAATTTTTGACCGAAGCCGGCAGCCGCACCAGCCGGTCGGGCGTGCAGGCGATGAGATCCTGCAAAAAGCCGTCGTAGCCGCTGGAGCGGAAATAGCTGCTCAGCCGATAGTTTTCGGCAATGACGTCGTCGTCTTCGGTGGGAACAGTCGGCACGGGCACGACCAGTTCGCCCACCGAAAACGTGTTCGTCGGGTCATAGATCACCCTGGCCACACATTCGTGAATGAGCGCCATGGGCAGCTTTTTTTTGAGCGCCGCCTGCGAGCGCGTGCCCTGATAATAGCGCTGATCCGCCTTGCAGATGGACATTTTGAGCGGGCGGAGGATGACGCTTTTGCCGTCGAGCTCCTGCTCCTTATAGGTCACGTCGATCATACGGGGCGCGATCAACTGATAAACAGCATTAATCATGATTCAGCAGCGCACGGTTCCAAAAACCGTGTCTTATCCTTTCTTGATATTTGCTGAAACGGTATCCGTCGATTTGGTCGGATCGTCGGTCACTTGTTATAATCGGGATCGTTCAGCAGCGCCTGCGCGATCTTCATGTCGAACGGATAGGTGATTTTGATGTTGAACACTTCGCCCTTGACCAGATGCACCGGCTCGCCCTTGAGCACATACATTTTGCACGCGTCGGTCAGGCTCGCCTTTTCTTCGGGCGTGAGCGAAAGGTAAATTTCCTTCAGGCGCCTGGCCTTGAAGCATTGCGGCGTTTGCCCCTGATACATTTTGCTGCGCAGCGGCACGGCGGAAATGAACGCGCCGTCGGCACATTCGACGATGGTGTCAACCGCCGGCTCGGCCACGTCGCACGCGCCGTACTGCAGCGTGCAGTCGATGCATTCTTCAATGATGCGGTGCGTCACAAACGGGCGCACGGCGTCATGCGTGACAATGATGGTATCCTCATCCAGCCCGTAGTTTTCTTCGATGTAGGCAATGGCGTTCATGATGGTGTCGTTGCGGGTTTCGCCCCCGTCGATAACGGCCACACGGTCGGTTTTGCCCAGCTCTTTATCAATTAAATTCTGCGCGTGATTGACCCACGATTTGTGCGTGGGCACGATCACCTTTTCAAAGCGCGGGTTCACAAAAAACTTTTCGACCGTGTG
>CADBPL010000289.1 GCA_902796535.1 Oscillospiraceae bacterium | reverse complement strand
GCGCGCGCTTTGTGAAAAAGCGCTCGGCGTGAGTCCGCCGATGGTCTGCGACCCGACGTTCCTCACCGCGACCCCGCGGGTCGATAACGAAAAAATCAAAAAGCTCACTGAAAAGCCCTACGTTTTGTTCTATTATTGCAACGGCATCCCGCGGGAATTAAAAAAGCAGGTTGTTGATCGCGCCCGCCAAAAGGGCTTTGAAGTGCTCGGCGGCGGCGAATACGACAAGCTCTATTCGCAGATGTCCGTCAAGCTCACGGCGTTTGAGTGGGCGGAGCTGTTCCGCCGGGCGGCTTTTGTTTACACCGGCACCTTCCACGGCGTGGTGTTTTCCATCCTCAACAAAAAGGATTTTCGCGTTTATGCCTCTATTGACAGCCGCGTCAAAAAAATTGCCGCGCTGCTCGACCAGTTCGGCATCGCCGACCGGAGCCTGAATGCCGAAACGCTGTTGCAGGAAAACGAAGCCATCGATTATGATGAGGTTTATCGTTATGTTGACCGCCTGCGCGAAGAGAGCAGCGACTATCTTCTTCACGCAATCAAAGGAGAATGAGCCATGATTCAAAGCAAAGCTGATTTAAAGCGTTATATGGAGCAGGACAGGATCGCCCTGCATAAAACGAGGAAAAGGCCGCGGATTGCAGGGGATGAGATCTGGCAGTATGAGATTTTGCTGCGCCGCACCGAATACTACAAAAACTGCAAAAAGGATCCGCTCGGCAAAGCCATAGCGCTCTGGCTGCATTACCGGCTGCGTAAAAAGGGCAGAAAGCTTTGCGGGTTCCACATTCCGCCCAATGCGTTTGAAGAAGGGCTTTCCATTGCGCACTGGGGCCCCATTGTGGTGCATCCCTCGGCGCGGATCGGCAAAAACTGCCGCATCCATCAATGCGTCACCATCGGCGCGACCAACGGGCAGGCGCAGGCAGCGGTGATTGGCGACAATTGCTTTATCGGCCCGTGCTCCTCTGTGATCGGCGACATTACCATCGGCAACGATATTGCCATTGGCGCAAACACCGTGGTGACCAAAAGCTTTACGGATGACGGGATCACCATTGCAGGCACGCCCGCCAGAAAAATCAGTGACAACAACTCACATTCCAATCTGGCGCCTGGACTGAATTTAGACGGAAAGGGAGAAGTGTCTGATGGGCAAAGCAAAACACCGGAAGCCTAATGATCGCAAGTATTTCCTGTTAAAACTCATCGCGGTTCTGTGTGCGGCCGCCGCTGCGGCCGTGATATTGATCGTCGGCGTGAATATCGCGGTCAACCGGAATTTCACCGTGTCGTTCTATCCGATCCGCTGTGATAAGGTGTCCGATAATATCCGCATCGTCGAGCTTGCCGATTTGCACAACAAAGAGTTCGGCCCCAACAACAGCAAGCTCGTCAGCAAGATCCGGTCGCTCAAGCCGGATATGATCGTCTATGCCGGCGATATGATGACCTACAAAAACGATGATTATTCGGTGCTGTTCAATTTGTCGGATCAGCTCAGTGAGATCGCGCCGATCTACGCCTGCTACGGCAACAACGAGCTGGATCAGCAGTTGTTCCGCGACAAACACTTTGCCACGCAGCTGGGCGATCACAATGTGAAGCTGCTGAGCAATGAGTCGATGGACGTCGAAGTGGGCGACACGACCGTGCAGCTGATCGCCATTTCGGACGATACCAAACAGTTTGACATTGAAACGAATAACGCCAAAAAGTTTTTGCAACGCCTGAAGCCGACCTCCAACTGCCGCATCTGCCTGACGCATTACCCGGAACTGTTCAAGGAAAAGCTGCTCAACCACGATATTGACGTGGCGCTGACCGGCCACGCGCACGGCGGCCTGATCCGTCTGCCGAAAATCGGCGGGCTTTACAGCACGGGCGAAGGCTTTCTGCCGAAGTTTACGGCGGGGGTGATCGAGGTGGAAGACGGCACGCAGGTCGTCGTCAGCAGGGGATTGGGCGATTCCGGCTTTATTCCCCGCATCAACAACCAGCCTGAACTTGTCGTTGTTGACATTTGCTGGTATTAAGGCAGCACTGCACAGCTTGCGGCGCACGCCTTAAGTTATGATTTTGATCCTGAATGAAAGGAGGACGGTAATATGAAAAAGAAAAAGAAACGAATCAGGCGCCGCGCTTTGCCGCAACGAGCGAAACGACCCGGAGCGGCGGCGGAGTTTGCTGTTACGGCAAAAAAGCCGAGAGCAGAGAAAACCGTGAAAACCGTCCGTTCCAGAAAAAAGCGGGAAAGCATGATCGACATAGTGCTCAAGCTCATCTTTGCACCTGCGATCAAAGTGCTGGACAGTGTCGATCTGGATTTTGCGGATCGTTCACGCCCCAAACGGGTGATTATTGCGATGTTCAAGCTCAAAGCGCCGATCTGCGTTCTGCTTGCCGCGGCTATCGCCCTTTCCGCCTGTTATTTCCTGCTCAAGAGCGAGAACACGGCGACCACGGAAATGAGCCTGAACTATGAGGAAAGCGCCAACGGCCTGAATCCCAACTCCACGCGCTTCAATGCCTATGACGCAGTCAGCCAGGAGGTGGTGAGCGGGATGCTGACCTATTGCGGCATCGACCCGGAAAGCGTCGACCTCAACAAAGTGGCCGACTGCATCACCATCCGCCCGACGAACGCCAAGTCGTTTTCCGAGGAAAATCTCTACATTTCCACGTCCTACCGCATCACGGTGCGCAAACCGCCTGAGCTGAAAGACGTGAGCGTGAACGACCTTCTGACCTTCTGGTGCAAGGCCTATAAGGATAACCTTTATTCCAAATACACGGAAAACCGTTCGATCCTCGATTTCAATATTGACATTTTCCATGATGACGAATATATGGAGATCGCAGACCTGCTCGACCTCAAAGCGCAGCAGATCGAAAAATACCTGAACACCAGAGTGAAGCAGAGCAAGACCTTTACCGAAGAGGCGACGGATGAGACCTTTAAATCGCTTTCGCAAAAGGTGGAGGATCTGCGCGATTACGATATTGCGAAATACCGCGCGTTCATTGTTCAGGCAGGCTGTTCCTCCGATAAGGCGCGTTACACCCGCGCGCTCGGCTACGTCAACCGGATCAAGGGGCTGAGCTACGCCAAGGATATGGCGGCGTACAACGTGCGCAACGACGGGATCAAGATGTACAACGAAGCCATGATCAGCGTTGTGATGATCCCCTCGATCGACGAGACCAAGCGAACCTACTATATGTCCAAAACCAAAACAGGCATGGATTACATGGCAAGTCAGGCGGATAACTATCTGCTCACCGCACAGGAGACTGCCAAAATCATCGAAACCAACAGTGACATAATCGGCAAAATGAACGCCGGAAAGAACACAACAGCCGATCTTCGCAAGGCGAACGCCATGATCAAGGAGATTCGGCAGAAGTTTACCGACCTTTCCCGTCAGATCGAAACGGTCGACAAGGCGTACATTCGATACAAGACCAAGGATTATCTGACCTTCAAAACCGCCAATCCGTCGCTTACGCAAAAGCTGCACGTGAGCAAGCTGGTTATTCTTGCGGCGGTTCTGTTGACCGGCATTTATGCTGTGATCTGGCTCAGATATCGTTATTTCAGCGGAGGGAAAAAGCGTGAAGGAGTTTCAATTACTACGATACCTCTCCAAGGGTAAGCTGATCATTTTCTTCGTTGCGCTTGCCGGTGCCATCGGCGTATATTCCTACGCGAGCGCGCAGCAGGTCTACACGGCGACGACGGTCATTCGCTATGCCAACGATTCGATCTCCGACGGCATGACGCCGAACGGTTCCAAGCTTGACGTTTCCGAAATTTATTCTTCCACCGTCATCAAGGGTGCCATTGAAGATTTGGGCTTGAAGTGCTCTGTGGATGAAGTACGTTCCAAGGTCAAGGTTCGTGCGATCATTTCCGAAGAGGAAGAGCAGAAAAAGGAGACTGCGCTGAGCAAGGGCGAGGAGTATTCGTATTTTCCGTCCGATTACGTGATCTCCTACGAGGCCGGTTCGGATAAGTCCATGAATTACGCCGGCAACATGCTTGACGCTATTATTAAAAACTATTATATGTTTTACAGCGAACGGTATGTTGACCAGTTGATTCTGCCGAACAATGCGGCAAACATCAGCTCCAATGACTACGACTACATCGAGAGCGCCGAGGTCATTCAGGAATCGGTCAAGGATATCGACGACTTTCTGATGCAGAAAAAAGACAAATACCCCGATTTCAGAGCGTCCGCCACGGGTTATACGTTTTCCGATCTGGAAAACATTTACAGCTACCTCATCAACAACAAGGTTCCCCATCTTTATGCGACCATTTTGCAGGGAAAATACACCAAGGATAACGACCTGCTGTTGAAAAAGCAGCAGGATCGCATGGATAACCTGACTATCAACATCAAGAACAACACGGACAAATCCGGCCGTCTCAAATACCTGATCGACAATTACAGCGATAAGGGCATCAACAGCACGGAAAACGCCAAGCAGTCCGATGATAACGAGAGCACCGGTTCTTCCATCATCATGGATGTGGACGGCTACAACCGCGACCGCGATCTGAACGTTACCACGACCTATGACGATCTGATTCAGGAATACGTGCAGATCAATCAGTCGATCGAAAACGACAAGATCGACCGGGATCACGCCGCATACATCCGTTCGGTGTTTGTGGATAACCAGGAAAACGAAGTGCTCAGCACGGAAGTTGAGTATTATATTGATCAGCTTGTTGAAATGCTGAACAATGAATACGGCATCGTGCAGGCAACGGCGCGGGAACTGAACGAGTATATCGGCGCAAGCTATCTGAACAACCTCAACTCGGTCGTGACCTCGCAGAAGGTAAACATCAAGCTTTATCTTGCGCTTGCGCTCGTGTTCTTCCTGTTCTTCGGCTGCGCCGGCGCCGTGGTGATCGGCCGCCTGAAGGATTTCATTCAGTATATTCTCTACACCGACAAGGTCACGAAGCTCCCGAACCGTCAGATGTGCGATATCCAGATCAACACCCTGAGCGAAAAGGAGATCGGCGAACAGTTCACCTGCGTGGTCATTACGCTGGATAACCTGACCCAAACCAACGAATCGCTGGGTCACGCGGCAGGCGATCTGCTGCTGGGCAGCTTTGGCGGCATGATCAAGTCGCTTTCCAAGAATTACGGCTTCGTCGGCTGCAACAAGCCCGGCATGTTCTTAGGCCTGTTTGAGCAGTGCTCTGTGCCAAAGGCGGAGCTTTACCTCGAAATGCTTGAAAAGAGCGTGAAGGATTACAACGACAAGCAGATCGAGCTGCACATTAATTATACGGCTGCGTTCTGCAATTCCACAGAGGATGACACGCACGAAGTCAGAACGCTGATCCGCCGCGCGATCGGCAGAATGGGATAACCGAAGAAAAAACAAAAAACAACAAACAAACGGCTCTGCGGTTCTGATCGAACCTGCGGAGCCGTTTGCTTTGTTTCTTGCTGCGTTGTCGGATTCAGGATCACTTATTGAACAAGCCGGCGATTTTTTCATAGACCGTTTTGAAAAGGGAAAGGATCAGTCTTCCGGGGCTGAGCAGCTTGCCTTTGATGTTGTTCGTGCCCCACAGGCGGTAGGCCGTGGTTCCCTTGGCTTTGCTCCATTTCAAGAGGTACAGCTGCGTGGCCGTTGTGCCGTCGCCGTTATCGGAGCCGATGATGAGCGTGCCGGCAAGCGGGCCGGAATAGGGGATATCGAGCACGAAGCCGTCCATGGTGTAGTTCCTGACGGGGACGCCGTTGATGAGCACCTGATCGACCTTGGTGAAGCGGCCGAGGTCGACGCGCAGGTTTTGGGAATCGTTTTCCTGCGGCAGCTGTTCAAGGATCTGACGCACCATGTAATCGTAGCCTTTCTGGCCGGGGTGTGTGCCGGTGAAGGTGTTGCTCATGAAATCGCCCAGCAGCGACCAGTCGTTTTCGGCCGCGAGCGTTTCGGTGTTGGCAACGTCGGCATAGAGCACGCCGTATTCCTTCTGCCATTTTTCATAGTGCCGGTTCATACCGTCGGTAATGGCGGAAAAGAGCGAGCCGAGCGGGAAAAGCGTATCGTCGGTGATGGTGAGCTGATTGACCACGTTGAACGAGCCGACCATCACGATGGTGGCGTCGGGGTTGAGGGCCAGGATGGTTTCGAGCAGTTGGGTGTAGTGCTGTTCCCAATACTGATATCCGAATTTCATTTCGCTGACAGCAGTTTCGAGCAGCGATTTGATCGCGTCCGCGCTGCTCAGGTCAAATTTAAGCCCGTCCTTGAGCATACCGCCGTTGCTGACGATGCGGTAGGCGCGGTAGAAGATGTCGCACATACCCAGCTGCACGGTGATGAGGTCAGCTTTTTTGATCAGCTCAATGATGTTTCCGCACTTGCCGCATTCGCCCTCTTTGTAAACGTGTCCCTCGCGCACGCCGTCAAAGGAGCCTTCGTAGCCGAAGTATTCCAGCATATCGCAGTAGTAAGCGTAATTGAGCTTTTCATCCTTAAACCCGTCGTCAACGCCGAGCAGGTCGAGCATCATGGCAACGGTCATGCCGGGGTAGCAGCAGGGCCAGAAGGTGGCGTTCTGATCGGCCATGTCCTCGGGCATGGTGCAGCCCACGGCTTCGGCGATCTGGGTGGGAATGGCGCCCTTGACATTGCGCATATAATACAGGTCGTATTGGCCGCCTTCGGCTTTATCCTGATCCAGATAAAAGCCGTCGGAGCCGCAGCCGCGGGAGATGGAGTCGCCTATGGCGAGGTAGCCGCCCTCTTTGCCGTATTGCCGCACGGTTTCTTTTGTGGCGGCAAACGCCGGCACGGCACAGGGGATGAGCAGCATAGCCGTCAGGGTGACGGCAAGCAGTTTTTTCATTGAAGATTTCATAACGTACCTCCTGAATTACTTGATGATCCTGTTCAAGAAGAATTCCTTCTTCTCGGGGGTATCGAGGGAGTGAACGGGCTTTATCTGAGCGGCTGAGGCGCCTGCGGCCACACAGCGCTGCGCCCAGGCGGCGTGTGTGCCGGGCTGCAGCTTCTGCACCGTCAGCCGGCCGATAAACATTTTGGCGCGCTGGCTTTCGTAGCGCTTGTTGCACTGTCCCATATAAGCTTCCAGCTCGTCGACGCAGGCATCCGCTTCGGCAGGCAGTTCACATTCCGTGACAAAGGCGTAGCGGTTGGGCAGCACGCTTTCATCCTGATAGAACAGCCAGTTCTCCAAACGGATCTTGTGCGCTTTTTCAAACATTTCCACGCTGGTGCGCGCGTCTTCCGCGCTGAATTTTTCGCCCGCCACGTTGAACAGCTGCCCCTTGCGGCGCACAAAGCTGATGAGCGGGCACTTGCCGTTGAAGCCCCTGACCTCGATGACGTCCTTGAGGCGGTAGCGGTAAAGCCCGGCTGCGGTGGTGATGAGGATCTCGTATTTTTCACCGGCTTTGAGCTGGTCGAGCGTAAGGTACTCGTCGCTTTCGCTGTCGGCCGGAACGAATTCATAAAAGCAGCTGTCGGTGAGCAGCTGCATCTCGGTGCTTTCCAGCTCGGTCACGGCGGCGACCAACCCTTCGGACGCGCCGTAGATCGAGTAATCGAACGGAATGCCCTTGGCGAACG
>CADBPL010000288.1 GCA_902796535.1 Oscillospiraceae bacterium | reverse complement strand
TCGCTGCACCTGTTCGCGCCGCCGCGTGGAGGACGCGCTCATCAGCACGGGAAAAGCCGAACTGGAGGACATGGCGAAGGATGAGAAGACCGAGGTATCCTGCCATTTCTGCGACAAGGTCTACACCTTCTCCGGCAGTGAGATTCTGGCGTTGAGCAGGCAGGCCGGTAAAGAATAACGACAAAAAGCCAAAACAGCGGTCGTACCGAAACAGTACGATCGCTGTTGATTTTTGTTTGGTTCGTCACAGGGTTTTAACTGCGGTAAACACGGAACGCCTTTTGGATGCAGTCAATCTCCGTGATTTTGAAAGAACCGCCGTATTCGCCGTCAAGCGTCCACGGGATCTCCTGCCCATCAAGCGATTCAATGATGAAATGGCTGCCCTTGCTGAGCGTAAAGAATTTCTCGTTGTATTTGTGCGAAAACAGAATATCTTTGGAAACCTCGATCCATTCCGAAGCGTTCTTCGGCAGCTTGGCCAGATTCAGCTCAAAAATGCCGTCGTCAAACTTCACCTGATCGCGGGTGTACTTGATCAGCCCTGCCATGACCAGCGAGCTTGAAATGCCGCCGAAGGCGTATTCGCCCTCGTACACCTCATCATCGCAGGTGATGCGCAGGTTCATGGCGCGGTAATCCTTGATTTCCTGCAGGCCGGAAACAATATAGGCCGGATAGCCGAAAATGTTTTTGGAGGTCTGTGAAACGGAATAGGAGCTTTTGGTGAAAATACCGAACGACGCCGTGTAATTGAAATAGCGGCCGTTGTTGATCAGGCGGCCAATATCGTGCGGCTTCGGCTCGACCCGGCAGATGAGGTTGATCGCATCCCGCACGTCGGTCGGCACGCCGATGCTGTTGGCAAAATCGTTCGTGGTTCCGCTCGGGATATAGCCGACCGGCACGTCAAGCCCCGACTGCATCACGCCGTTGACCGTTTCGTTGAACGTGCCGTCGCCGCCGCGGCAAACGATCACGTCGAACTTATCGGCAAGAAGCTTGGCGTATTCTGTGGCATCGCCCCGTTTTTGCGTGGTGTAAACCGTGGTTTCCACACCGGCGCGGGTGAAAATATCAGCAATGTTCCACAGCTGTTTTTTCACTGTAAAGCGGCCGGATTTCGGGTTGATGATCACCAAAACCTTTTTTGCTTTATCCATTTTTCTATCCTCTGGTCTCTCAGTTATTCAATACGGTAAGTTCTTTTTCTACGTTTGTCAGGTTTTCACAACCTTCGTCGGTCACAAGCAGCATATCTTCAATGCGAACGCCGAACTGACCCGGCAGGTAAATGCCCGGCTCCGCTGTGATGACGTTGCCCTCCCGGAGGATCGCCGTGCTTTTGGCGGAAACAGACGGTGATTCATGCACCTCAAGCCCCACGCCGTGCCCGGTGGAATGACCGAAGCTTTCGCCGTAGCCCGCGCGCTCGATCACCTCGCGGGCAGCCAGATCGACCCCGGAGGACAGGGCGCCCGGCTGGACGGTGCGAATGGCGGCCTCCTGCGCTTCAAGCACAATGCTGTAAATATCCGCCATTGTGTCGTTCACCTCGCCCACGGCAACGGTGCGGGTCATATCGCTGTGATAACCGTTGACGACCGCGCCGAAATCCATGGTGACAAATTCGCCGAACGCGATTTTTTTGTCGGTCGGCACCCCGTGCGGCCGGGAGGAATTCACCCCGCTGACCACGATGGTGTCAAACGAAACAGCCTCCGCGCCGTGGCGCAGCATATAAAAATCAAGCGCCAGGGCAACCTCCCGTTCGGTCAGGCCCGGCTTGATGAATCGGATGGCGTGGTTATAGGCCTGCTCGGCAATGTGCTGCGCGGCTTTGATGCTGCGCACCTCGTGCAGGGATTTGGTGCTGCGCAAAAAACGCATACATTTGTCTAACCGGCCGTCAAACACGGCATTGAAGCCTTCGGCCTTGAACATCTTGCCGTAATCACGCAGCTTGCTGACAGTGAAATAATCCGCCTCAACGGTGACCGCCGAGCTGTTGAAACGCCTGAGATACTGCGCCACCTGCTGTTTTTCGTCGGTCAGCAGCACCACGTCGCAGCAATCCACCGACGCCTGAGCCGCCTCGATATAGCGGCTGTCGGTGAGGAACACGCTGCCGTTGCGGGTAACGATCAAAACGCCGGAATCGCCGGAAAAGCCGGTAAAATACCGCCGGTTGAACGGGTCAGTAATGATGGCGGCGTCAATATCCTTGGGCAGAATGCGGATTAAATCCGTCAAGTCAATACTCATTGATCCCAATCCTTTCCACCTGCTTGAAAGAAAAAGGACGAGCAACACTTGCCCGTCCCTTTGTCATTACTTATACTTGCGCTTACGAGCGGCCTCTGATTTTTTCTTTCTCTTAACAGAGGGCTTTTCATAGTGTTCTCTTTTACGAACTTCCTGGATGACGCCGTCTCTCGAGGTCTGTCTTTTGAATCTTCTGAGTGCGCTGTCTAAGGATTCGTTTTCTTTGACTTCTACCTTGCTCATTTACATTCCCTCCCTCCGCAATTTGCAGGGGCAAATTCTCTATTGTATGTTCAACATTATATAACAGCCCTGCGTCTGTTGTCAATATGAATTTTTTAATTTTTAGTTAAAAATCAAATTTGTTTGAATCCGATTTTCTTCATGCACTTGCTCAGCGTGCGCTGTGCAAGGCGGGAAGCGGATTCCGCGCCCTTCTTCATACATTCCTCAATATAAGCCTTGTCGCCGATCACGCGTTCAAAGCTCTGCTGCACGGGGCGCAGCTCCTCGATCACCGCTTCCGCGACAGCCGTCTTAAATTCGCCGTAGCCCTTGCCGGCAAACTCGGCTTCGGCTTCTTCCATGGTTTTGCCCGTGCAGCAGGTGTAGATGGCAAGCAGATTATTGATGCCGTCCTTGCCCGGCGCGCAGCGCACCACAGCCTCGGAATCGGTCACGGCACTCTTGAATTTTTTCATGATCTGATCCGGCGTATCCAGCAGCATGACCGACGCCTTGGGGTTGGGGTCGGACTTGGACATTTTCTGCGTCGGGTTCTGCAGCGACATGACCCTTGCGCCAACCTGCCCGATATACGGCTCCGGCACGGTGAAGGTGCTGCCGTAAACGCCGTTGAACCGTTCGGCAATGTTGCGGGTCAGCTCCAGATGCTGCTTCTGATCGGCGCCGACAGGCACGAAGTTGGCCTGATACAGCAGAATATCGGCCGCCATAAGTGTCGGGTAAGCGAACAGGCCGACGTTGACGTTATCGGCGTGCTTCTGGCTTTTTTCTTTAAACTGCGTCATGCGCGCCGCCTCGCCGAACTGGGTGTAGCAGTTGAGCAGCCAGCCGAGCTGGGCGTGCTGGGGCACATGGCTTTGCATGAACACGATGCTCTGTTCCGGGTCAAGACCGATCGCCAGCAGCAGGGCGAACATTTCGGTTGATTGTTTGCGGAACTGCGCCGGCTCCTGCCGCACGGTGATGGCGTGCAGGTCGGCCACGCCGAACAGGCAGTCGTTGTCGGCGCTCATCTTTTTCCAGTTTTTGAGCGCGCCGAGGTAATTGCCGAGGGTCGGCACGGAGGTGGGCTGGATCAGGCTTAAAACGCGGGGCTTACGCTGAGCCGCTGTATTTTCCATGTTATTTTCTCCTTTGCAAACGCGCGTCGCGTTCGCTTTAATATTGCGCCGCCAGATCGGCCAGAATATCCATCCCCTGCCGGATCTGATCGTCGGTCGGGGTCGAGAAATTCATGCGGAAGCACTGGGTCGTATCGGTGTCGTTGGGCAAAAACGCCGAGCCGGGCACGATGGTGACCTTGTTGGCAACGGCTTTGGTGCAGAATTCCTGCATGGGAATGTGGTCGTTGAGGCGGCACCAAACGAACAGGCCGCCTTCCGGACGGGTGTAGGTGACGAATCGGCTCAGCTTTTCTTCAACAAGGTCGCACATCAGGTCGAGCTTGTGGCGATAAACCGAACGCAGCGACGCGATATGCTCTTCGATGCTGTACCGCTTCATCCATTCATCCACCAGCATCTGGGAGAACACGGGGGTGTGCACGTCGGACACCTGCTTGCCCACCGTGATTTTGGCAACGATGGGCTTGGGCGCCACACAGTAACCGATGCGGATGCCGGGCGCGAGCACCTTGGAGAAGGATCCGGCATAGATCACCAGCCCGTCCTCATCCAGCGACTTGATGGGCGGGATATCCTCCCCTGCCACGCGCAGCTCACCGTAGGGGTTATCCTCGATGATCAGCACGCCGTACTGTTTGGCCAGCGCATAGACTGCCTTGCGCTTTTCCCACGACATGGTCGCGCCGGAGGGATTCTGGAAGTTGGGGATGGTATAGAAAAAGCGGATATTCTTTTCCGTTTTCATCGCCTGCTCCAAAGCGGCCACGTCGACGCCGTCGCTTTCCATCGGCACACCGACCAGCTTCGCGCCGAAGGAGCGGAAGGCGTTGAGCGAACCGACAAAGGACGGATTCTCGACCAGCACGGTGTCGCCCTCGTTGACCAACACCTTGGTGGACAGGTACATGATCTGCTGGGAGCCGGAGGTGATGATCAGTTCATCGTTTTCGGCGCCGATGCCGTAACGGTCGCGGCTGAATTTTTTCAGCGTTTCACGCAGGGGCGTATAGCCCTCGGTGATGCCGTACTGCAAAGCGGTCACAGGGTGATTTTTGAAAATATCGGCGGCGATCTCTTCGATGGCCTTCACCGGGAACGTTTCGGCCGAAGGGTTGCCCGCCGAAAAAGGCATATAGCCCGGCAGGCCGTTGTACTTGAAAAATTCACGGATCAGCGAAGGCTGAAGGCCGGAAACACGATCGGAAAACTGGTAGTCCGTAATGATCACTCTCTTCTGAATAAAATATAGGTTGATTATAACATAGTCCGCACTTTTTTCAAGCTTTTTATTGCATTTTCATAGCGGGAATGATAGAATGAATACACGAACAACATTGAACAAAGGAGTATTCAGCATGAAAACAATCCAAAAGCTTCTGGCCGCTTTGCTGGCCGTGATCTGCCTGTTCTCGGTCACCGCCTGCTCCGGAAGCAAAATCGACAGTACAGACGTGGACGATGGTGAGGACATCTCCATCCGATACGGCAGAGCAACCGTTGCCAACGTGACCGGAAAAGACGCCACAAAGCTGTATTACAAGCGCACCGGCACCGATCAATGGAGCGACAACATCCTGTCGCAGGACTATCTGCACAACAACATGGGCACGGAAATCACCTACCCGATGGACGCAAACTGCAAATACGACATCCGCCTTCTTTTTGAAGACGGCTCCTATCAGGATTTTGAAGGCCTTGATATTGAGTCGGACGCTGCCAAGGGCAGGATCATTTATTTAGGGCAGGCGCCCGAAGGAGCCCCCAAAAAAGCGGCCAAAACAACAGCCGAAGTCACCGAATAAAACCATCACCAAAGCCGGCAGCCGGACACAATCAATGTGCCCGGCTGCTGTTATTTTTCGGTTATTTCAGCTTGACGGTGATGATCTCGAACGGCTTGACGGGCACGGTGACGCTGTTTTCGTTCAGCGGCAGCTCTTCCAGCTCGTTTTCCATCAGGTCGCACAGCCAGGCTTTGGCAAACGGGACGCCGAAGGTGAGCGTCGCATCGCCGCGCTTGTTCCAGCTTTCATACAGGCGCACCACGGTGCTGTCGCTGTCCTCCGCCTTCTTCACGGTGTCGACCACAACGTTTTGCGCCGAGCAGGAAACAAGGCTGAAGCTTTCGGGCAGCGAGCCGCTCTGCCGGCCGACGCGGTAGGCGCGCAAGGGATTATTCAGATCATACGCCGCTTCCACGGTGCCCGCGTGACGGAACGAACCGACGTGGGGCCGCAAAGCATAGGTGAAATCGTGATGGCAGCGGTCGGCATGGATATTCGGGCTCGTCGCGCACTTGATAAGCGTCAGGCGCATCACGCCGTTGTGAATATCGTGGCCGTACTTGCAGTCGTTGAGCAGGCTTACGCCGTAATCGGTTTCGGACAGGTCGGCATATTTGTGGGCGCAGACTTCAAATTTGGCGGCGTCCCAGCTGGTGTTGCTGTGGGTGGGGCGCTCCACGGAGCCGAACTGGATCTCATAGGTCGCCTTATCGGCGTTGATCGCCACCGGGAAAGCGGCTTTGATGAGCAGATGCTCCTCGTTCCAATCGGCGGCCGTTTCAAAATCGATGCGGTCGGTGTCGCCATAGAACCAGATCGTTTGCTCGATGACGGAACGAAGGAACTTACGGGTGATCTTCACGCCCTTGCGGCTGCCGTCTTCAATCACCTCCACCCCGCTGACGTCGGTGATCTCGCGGCGTTTTTCTCTGTAATAGCAGGAAATCTCCCACGCGTCGTATTCCCGCGGGAAGTCTTCATAGGCCTCCAGCACGTTGCCGCGTTCGCCCTCTTGGAGCACCTCGCGCCCGGCGCGCTTGTCGTACAGACGGCGGATGGAATAATCCTCGGCGAATTCCAGCACGAAGAAATTGTTTTCCATGTGCTTTTCATCAACGGTCACAGTGCCCTGACTCTCATCACCCTGCACGATCTTCCAACCCTTCGCCGGAACGTCGCGCACATAAATATGCCTGCCGTCGAGCTCCACGTCGCCGCTGTGGGTGAAGGAGAGCGGATTGAACACGGCGACGCCGCCCTGCGTGTCGATGTTGTTGAGCAAATCGGCCTGTGCCACGTCCAGCACACCGTTGCCCGCCTCTTTAATGGCGTTATACTGGCGGGTGCTTTCCTCATAGACCTCAAAAATGGAGGAACCGGGGATGATGTCGTGGAACTGGTTGAGCAGGATGCATTTCCAACCCTTGTTGATGATCTCCTGCGGGTACGCTTTGCCCCTGAGCAGGCGATCCATTTCGCAAAACAGCTCCATGTTCTGATACAGGAATTCGCACTTGCGGTTGTTGCGCTTGTTCAGCGCATTGGAGGTGTAGGTGCCGCGGTGGAATTCCAGATAGAGCTCGCCCACCCATTTGGGCAGCTTGGGGTTGTTTTCCGTGCGTTCTTTTACGCGATTCAAAAAGTCGCCCGCGAACTCGATTTTCGTGTTCGGCACGCCGGGGAACCCCTTTTGCAGGCGGCGGTGCGTTTCGATATGCTCCTCCATCGGGCCGCCGCCGCCGTCGCCGTGGCCGAAGGTGATGATGACTTCGTTATTCAAATGCTTTTGCTGGTAGCGGTTCCAGGTGCCCTTGATGTAATCCGGCTCGAGCATGGCCGTGTAGGTGGTGTTCGTCCGGGGCTTTTCACCCTTGCGGAAGCGCTGCGCCGTGAGGAAATGAGAAAAAATCTCGGTGCCGTCGATGCCGCTCCAATGGAACGTGTCGCAGGGCAGCATATTGTATTCGTTCCAGCTGATCTTGGAGGTAACGAATTTATCCACGCCGCTCTTGCGCAGGATCTGGGGCAGCGCGGCGGAATAGCCGAACACGTCGGGCAGCCAGAGCACCTTGCTGTCAACGCCGAATTCCTTTTGGAAAAAGCGCTTGCCGAAGAGCACCTGACGCACCAGACTTTCGCCGGAGGTGAGGTTGCAGTCGGCCTCGACCCACATGGCGCCTTCCACCTCCCAGCGGCCTTCGGCGACGAGCTTTTTGATTTTTTCATAGGTCGCCGGGCTGTCTTCCTTCACATACTGATACAGCTGCGCCTGAGAGGACATGAATTTGTATTCGGGGTATTTTTCCATCATGGCGACGACCGTGGAAAAAGAGCGCACCGTTTTTTCGCGGGTCTGCGCCAGCGTCCACAGCCACGCCACATCGATATGCGTGTGGCCGATGCAAATCACGTTCACGCCCTGATCCTCACAAAAGCCGTCGTAGAAGTTTTCTTCCAGCCAGTCGAGCGCTTCGGCGGCCGTTTTGTAAAACGCCTCGGAGCGCGGCACGCTCAGGTCGATCATGTTCACCGCCGTGTTGACGCGCGTGAGGATGTCGTTGTATTCCCGATCGTTCTCGTCATACATTTTCAGCACGTCGGACGGAACCTTCAGGTCGTAATACAGCTTCTGAACGGTTTCGTTCTCCACAAACAGATTGGACACCAGATAGTGGCGGCAGGCGTGCAGCCC
>CADBPL010000287.1 GCA_902796535.1 Oscillospiraceae bacterium | reverse complement strand
GCGTTTTTGGTGTTCAGCTCATCGCAAAGCTCATCCCACGTTTCTTCGGGGAAGGCGTAAATGCCGATATTGGGCAGCGGGGCGCGGCAGATGACGAAACTGCTGCCGAGCGCTTCACGGTATTTGGCAGGAATGAACAGGCGCTTTTTGGCATCCAGACCGTGCATATAGGTGCCCTTAAATTTCATGTATGCCACGCCGCTCACCCCTTTCCGGTTGTAAATCGCTCCACATCTATGGATTCTTGCTCCACTTTACTGCCATTATAATAAGTATTTTTCCTTTCGTCAAGAACATACCATAAAAATCCGCTTGTGCAAAACAGATAAATATCAAGTCGTTTTTTGTCATTTTTGCCAAACACTCTATATCTTGTGCCAAACATTTGTTTCAACACAAGAAAAAAAGCCAAAAAAGGCGCTCTCGCTCGGAATTCAATTCCAAGTGAGAACGCCCCTCGGCTTCCTCTTTTAATTCTTTATTCGCTCACCTTCAGCTCCGGTTCCCGTCCGTCGGGCAGGGCGCCGTCCGGCAGGCTCTCCCCGGCACTTTTCGGGCGAAACGTGTGCATGACGGCGCGGAACAGCGGCGTCCAAATCGGCAGCGCGCAAACGGCGGTGACGCCCAGCGACACAAGCACTTCATACAGGATCAGTCTGGACGTAAAGCAGCCCTCCAGATGGAACGGCTTGTTGAGCAGGCGGAAATACAGGATCATGGCTGTGCGCTGCAGCGCATAGATCTGCACGGATCGTGCGCCGACCCCGGTCAGGAACCCGAGCCTGCGCTGCGGCGTCAGCGTCAAAACGGCGCAGCCGGCCAAAACCGAAACCGCATAGCAAAGCAGGCGGTGCGTAACGCCCCATTCGGGCGAACGCAAAATAATGCGGTAAGGCTGGCGGCCGGTAAAAAAGTATTTGGCGTAAGAGATTTTATCATAAAAGACGACCGTGATCACGATCCCGACCGCCAAAAGCGCCAGCGCAATGGGAATGAGCCGCTTTTTGCTGAAAAACGCGCAGACCGTTTCGGCATCCAGCCAATAGCCCAGATAGAAAAACGGGTAGAACACCAGAATGCGGGACAGGTTGAACAGATCGCCGATGGTTTTGTCATAGCCCGCGTAGCACGCCAGCAAGACAGAAAAAATCAACACATAGGCGGGTTTGAGCTTATCCAGAAAAACAGTGATCAGGCTGAAGGCAAACAGGCAGAACGCGTACCACGGCTCGGAGCGGTCGGAAAAGAGCGCGGCCGGCGGCAGCTTCCCCGTTGTTGCCCAGTTCGCCGCAAACGTGATCAGCTTGATAAAAACAAACAGAAAAAAATAGGCGGCGATATGATCGTAGCGCCGTTCCCGGATGTTGCGCTTGCCGACCAGGCCGGAAACGAACAGGAACAGCGGCATATGGAAGGAATAAATGATGAACCGCAGGCAGCCCGTCGCCCGCGAAGCATCGGCATACAGATCGGCCACATGACCCAAAACGACCAGAAAGATCAGCAGCAGCTTCAGATTGTCCAGCTTATATAAGCGCCGGCTCTCCGTTTGCACCAAATCCCTCCCTCAAAAAGTCCATATAATTGTATATAAGAAAAAGCCCACAAATATGCCTGTGGGCAACTTGTGGGCTGAGAATCAATCGCTGCCGAACTTTTTCAGGGCCGCTTCGAGCTGGTTATCGGAACCGACGTTTTCCAGATCGTAAGACGGCTGCACGCGGGATGCAAGCTCGACTGTTTCGTCCGGCTCCATGCCTTTACCGTCACAGTAGGAGTTTTCGTTATAGGTCTTCACCATGGCGATCGTCAGCGAAATGGCACTGCCGTCTTCCATTTCAAAAATCTTCTGCAGGGTCATCTCCCCCGCCGTTTTCGTGCCGATCACGGTGCACTTGGAAAAGTCGCGCAGCTGCGCCGTCATCAGCTCCGCCGCGCCGGATGTGGCGTTATTGACCAGCACCACGATCCCCTTGGGGAATGTGACGCACTGCGTGTCGGAGGTGAAGTTCATGACGACCTTGCCGTTTTTGCCGATCGCGCTCGCGATCGCGCCGGTGTTCTCCGCGCCGCTGGGCAAAAGCAGATCCACCGCTGCGCTGGCGTTTTCGACCAGCCCTTCGCTGCAGCCTCTCAGGTCAATGATCAAAGCGGTAACGCCCTGATCGGTCAGCGCCGTCAGCTCCTGCGAAAGCTGCTCGGCCGTGTTGGCGTAAAAACCGGTGATGCGGATATAGCCGTTCTTGCCGAGAACCGAAGCCGTGACCGTGCGGGCCTGACCGCGCACGACCGACACCGTTTTGCGGCTGCCGCCGCGCTCATAGGTCACGCGCACCGTGTTGAAGCGGCGGCCGACCTGCAGCGATTCCATGACCTCGTAGGCGTTGGAGGAATCGACGGTTTTGTCGTCGATCGCAATGATCACGTCGCCTTTTTTCAGCTCGGCGCTTTCGGCGGAAGAACCGGAATAAACGCGGTCGACCACCATTTTGTCGGCGGCGGAATCGTAGGAAACGTCAACGCCGATCCCGCCCTCGCCCGCCATGCGGCGGGTGTATTCGATGTATTCCTTGGCAGTCATGTAAAAACTGCCGGGATCGCCCAATCCCTTCATATAGCCCTGTGCCGTGTTGGAAAACAGGGCGTCGTCATCAAAATCGCCGTAAAAGTTGGTGCGCACATAGTCGTCGATCGTGGAATAGCCGTCATAAAGCTCGGAACGGTTTGACAACCTCGAAACAAGGCCGTTGTAAATTTTCTGTGACACCGTCATGGTGATGGCAAAGGTCGCGGTAACGCTCAGAAAAATGAGCGCAATCGTCAAGCCGATTGAGATTTTTTTATTCACGAAGCGAACACAAACCTTTCCGTAACTGGATTATTTGGGCAGAGACACGTAAGCCATCGGGTTGGTTGTTGTGCCGTTGATGCGCACTTCAAAGTGCAGGTGCGGCCCGGTGGCGGAGCCGGTCTGGCCAACGCGGCCGATGGCCTGCCCCTGAACGACCCGGTCGCCGCTGACGACCGAGATGGAATCGCAGTGCGCGTAACAGGTGGAAATACCGTCGCCATGGTCAATGACGATAAAATTGCCGTAAGCGCCCTTGAAAGCGGCAAAAATCACGGTGCCGTCACGCACGGCGTAGATCGGTTTCTGGTAAATGCCGCCCGCCGCAAAGTCCGTGCCGGTATGCAATTTGTATTGCCCCGTGATCGGGTGGACACGGTAGCCGTAGGGCGAAGAAATGTATACGCCGCTGCACTTGAGCGGGAAGATCATTTTGGTGGAGCCGGTCGGAAGAACGATCGGGGTCTCAACCTCTGTCTCATCGCCGTTGGCGTCGGTGACGCGCTCACGCGTCGTTTTAACGTCCGTGGTCTTGGAAGCGTTCTTTTTGATGTATTCTTCCATTTCCTTGGACACAGCGTCAAGCTGGTCTTCCTGCTGGCGGATCAGCGCAGCATACTCGGCGCTCTCTTTGTTCAACGAGTTCAGATCCTTCTGCGCCTGCGAATACTGCGACTTGATCTGATTCTGCTTGGTAACAAGCAGCTCGGTGGTGGACTGTACATCCTGCTTGGTGTTGTTGAGCGATTCGACCTTGGTGTTCAGTTCGCTCTTTTTGCCTTCAACCTGCTTCACGCTGCCGTCGAGCGTGGTCTTGAGCGTCTCCAGATCCTTGATCTCGTCCTCGATGGTCGCCATCAGGTCGTTATCGTGCTGGGCAACGCGCATGAGCACCTCAGTGCGGGTCATGAGCGTGGAAAAATCCTCAGACGAAAGCAGGACCTCGAGCGTGGAGCCGTTGCCGGCCATATATATGGCGCGGATGCGGGCCTTGAGCAGGTCATAGGTTTCGTCCAGCTGCGTTTCCTTGTCGGAAATAGCGGTTTTGGTGGTGGAGATTTGTTTGTTGAGGGAATTGATCTGGTTGTTGATGAGGGTGATCTGATTCTGGGTATTGCTGATATCCACGTTCAACAGGTTCACGCGGGTCGTCAGCAGATTGATCTGATTCTGGGTGGTGTCGATCTGGCCGTAAATCGAGCTAACGACCTGCTTCTGCTGATTTTTTTCACCGCTGACCTGATTGAGCTTCTTTTCGTTTTCCTCCAGCTCGCCCTCGATCTTGTTGTATTGCTGTTTCAGATCGTTCAGCGCCTTATCATCTTCCGGCGAAGACACTTTCGTGGTCTCCGGCGCTGCGGTGGTGGCGGGCGCCGCGGTGGTGGCGGGCGCCGCCGTGGTTTCAGGCGCCGCCGTGGTTTCGGGCGCCGCTGTGGGTTCCGGCTCCGTCGGAGCGGCTGTGGTCTGCTCGGCAGTCGTTTCACCGACGTCCGGCACTTCCTCCGCGTAAACGGGCGAGCCAAGCAAAAACAGAACAGCCAGAAGAACGCACAGGCAGCGGAACGAGCGGAACGATTTATTCGTGATCCATGCTGACATTTTCACTGTCATAATCCTGCTCCTTCAAATAACGATTCATTGAAACATAACTGCCGTAAGCGCCGGTGAGAACACCGGTGACGACAAAGGCGCCGAGAAGAATTCCGGCGTATTCTTTAAACGGAACCGGCTTGGACGAAAGCACCGAGAGGATGCTGAGCAGCGCGTTGGAAAGCGCCTCATACATGCCCCAGACGATGCCCAGCGCGGCCACGCCGGCGATCACGCCCAACACCATGCCTTCCACCATAAACGGCCATCGGATGAACCACTTGGTCGCGCCGACCGATTTCATGATCATGATCTCGAGGCGGCGGTTGAACATGGTCACGCGCACCGTGTTGGAAATGATGAAGAACGAAACCACCAAAAGAATAATGATCACGGCAACGCTGACCGTGCCCAGTGTTTTTTTGATGGCCGTGAGCTTTTTGGCAAAGTCACGGTTCTGGCGGATATGCAAAACGTTGTCGAGCTTTTTCAGCTGCGAAACGGTCTGGTCGTATTGCTCCATGTCGCTGAGCGTTACCTGATAGGCGTCGGGCAGGGGGTTGTCCTCCAGCCCTTCAAACAGCGCGGCGGCGCTGCCGATGGATTGCAGCACCTCGGGGAACGCGTCTTCTTTGGAGACGAATTCACACCTGGAAACGTTCGGGATCGCTTCGATCTGCTGCCCCATCGCCTTCTCCTGCTCCTCATTCGCTTCATCCGCAATGAAGATCATGACCACATTCTGCTCGGAAACGGCGCCAAGGAGTTCGTTGATGTTGACAAACATCATGAACGCCGCGCCGATGAGCACCAGGCAGGAGAGCAAAACGGCAACCGAGGCAAGCGACATGAGCTTGTTGAACCGAATGCTGCGGAAGCCCTCTTTGGTGAGATAGCTGAGGCTGGCGCGCCCGGCTTTTTCGGGTTTACGGCTCATCGTTCTCACCTCCGCTTGTTTCGATGGGGTCGGCTCCGTATGCTTCGGCGGAATCGGCCTCGAGGGATTCGGCAGAATCGGCGTCGAGCACTTCGGTGCGTTCGGAGCTGTAGGTTTCGGTGCGGTCGGAGCTGTAGGTTTCGGTGCGTTCGGAATGATAACTGCGAATGAATTCATCCACTTCACGCGCGGCGCGGCGCGAGCCGATGTCAAGGTCGGGCAGAACGTAATTCTCGCGCTTTTGGCCCACGCGGGAAATATCGTCCGACTTGATCTTGCCGCCTTCAATGGTGATGATCCGGCGCCCGTAACGGCGCACCAGATCCTCGGAGTGGGTCACCATAATGACCGTCGTGCCGGTCGCGTTGATCTTTTCGAGCATTTCGACCACTTCGCAGGAACGCTTTGCGTCGATGTTGCCGGTGGGCTCGTCGGCAATGATGATATCGGCGTTGTTGACGATGGCTCTTGCCAGCGCAACGCGCTGCTGCTCGCCGCCGGACAGCTCGTTTGGCATGCATTTGGACTTTTCGCCCAGACCCACCAGGCTGAGCACGTAGGGCACGCGCTTGCCGATGCGTTTTTCTTTTGCGCCGATGACGCGCATGGCGAACGCAACGTTATCATACACCGTCATGTTCGGGATCAGGCGGAAATCCTGAAACACGATCCCGAGATGGCGGCGAAAATAGGGAATATCCCGTTTTTTCATGGTGTTGAGCAAACGGTTTTTGATCACGACCGTGCCTTCGGTCGCAACCTCTTCGCGCATGATGATCTTGAGCAGCGTGCTTTTGCCCGCGCCGGAATCGCCGACGATAAAAACAAATTCACCCTGTTCGATCTTCATGCTGACGTTATCGAGCGCCAGCGTGCCGTTTCTGTAGCTTTTGGAAACATTTTTAAATTCAATCATGGTGCTCTGTCACCTCTCGTGCAGACGCCTGACCGCTGAAGAAAGCGGTCAATATTTGATTGGGTTGGCGTCAAGATATTTTTTAACCATCAGCGCCACCTTGAAGACGATCGCATCGTCGAATTCGCGCAGGTCAAGCCCGGTGAGCTTGTTGATCTTTTCCAGCCGGTAGACCAGCGTGTTGCGGTGCACAAACAGCTTGCGGGAGGTTTCCGACACGTTGAGGTTGTTCTCAAAGAATTTCTGGATGGTGAAAAGCGTTTCGTGGTCAAGCGAGTCGATGGAGCCGCGCTTGAACACCTCGCGCAAAAACATTTCACAAAGCGTCGTCGGGAGCTGATAGATCAGGCGGGCAATGCCGAGGTTGTCGTAGCTCACGATTTCTTTTTCGGTGTCGAAAACTTTGCCGACTTCAAGAGCGACCTGCGCCTCTTTGAAAGAGCGGGCCAGCTCCTTGATGCCCTCCACCACCGTGCCGATGCCGATCAGGCAGCGGGTGTAGGCCTCGCTGCTCAGGGAATCAGAGATGGAACGGGCAAGCTTTTCAAGGTCGCGCGTGTCGATGTTGGAACGAACTTCCTTCACGATCGCGATATCGGTTTCGTTGATGTTGATGACGAAGTCCTTGGACTTGTCGGGGAACAGGTTCTGCACAATGTCGAACAGGGCAATGTCGTTATGTTCGGGGATGCGGATGAGCAGAACCACGCGCGTGGAATCCGACGTGAAGCGAAGCTCCCGCGCTTTCAGGTAAATATCGCCGGGCAGAATATTGTCAAGCACGACATTTTTGATGAAGTTGCCGCGGTCATACTTTTCGTCATAAAACTGCTTCACGTTCGACAGCGAAAGCGCGATCACATCGGCATATTTGCCGGACAGGTCGTCGTCACCGTCAACGAAAGCGGCATATTCGGGGTGAAGCGAGGAGCCGAAGGGCGCGTAAGTTTTGCCGTCAACGCAGAAGGATTCGTCTTTTGATAAATAATCCTCCGCCGGGAAGGTGCAGACCTCGCCGATCCTGCCGAGCTCACTGCAGGAGATGATCGTACCGGTTTCGTCAATGACGCCGACCGTTCTGCCGATCGCGTCACGCATTTGGTGAATGATTCCTTGAAAAAGCCTGTTTGACATTTGGGAAACCTCCAAATCGTTTTAGACAATGTGACGATATAAACCGTATACATTTTACACAAAAGCAAGGCACTTTTCAAGGGCTTGAACAAGAGTTTTTACAATCTTTTGAAATTTTAATCTTTTTTTTCGTTTTCTTTGTGATATATCACAAAAAAACGGGTTTTTCCGCCGATGTCAGCCAAATGTCAAAATGCACAATTGTTTGTTTTGACATTTTGATTTATTTTATATAATCATTGTATAACGCATCGTGCGTTCCCACCTCCCTCCTTTGGGCGATTTTATGATCGCTCATTCGCCGTGAAATTGCAACAAAATGAGCATGAAACGCATGATTTCGGGAACGAAGGCGAAAAACACCCCCTGTTTTTGGATACATTATGTCCAAAATGTTAACAGCCAATTAACTTTCTTTTGCAGCTCCATGAAAAAAAAGTTAACAAACTTGACTTTTTTTCTTGACAAGCTGCGTTTTGTCTGCTATGATGGTGATACTTCACAAGTAAAATATTATGGAGGAAAGAAAAATGAAAAGCATGAAAAAAGCACTCGCTGTTGTTTTGTCGCTGATCATGGCGCTGAGCGTTCTGGCTCTTGCGGGCTCCACCGCCGCCGCTTTTGACAAGGACAAACGCAACCACTACATCCTGCCCGCCGGCTCGACCGTTCCGCAGGCCGCCGTGTTCGCCCTGGGTGAAACCGTTTACGGCGCGATCACCGACAGCGCGCAGAACTGCTACAAGTTCGTCAACAACACTTCGCGCGACGTAACGTTCGCCGTCAACACCGACAAGAAGATCTCCTTCACCGTCAAGTCTGAGATCAGCACCAATCAGTTCAAAATCGGCACGACCCTGCACACCTCTTACACGATCGACGTTCCCGTCAACGGCAACGAGATCGTCAAGCTGCTCAGCGTTCCGGTCGGCACCTACATCATTCAGGTCAACGGCACCGGTTCGGGCGGCGAAAGAACCGAATTCTCCTTCACGTCCTATGGCACCGGCCTGGAGAGCCAGTTCAAGTGCACCATCAACCACAAGACCTTTGAAATGACCTCCGGCGATGTGGAAGCGTTCCGCATTTCCGACATGAACGTCAATTACCTCAACTACTTCTGGGAAGTGCTTGACGATTCCGCGACAACGGATATTGACGAAACCAAGCTCGTGACCGTGAATGAAGACGGCGTTGTTTCGGTTGGGTTCCCGTCAACTGAGCTGCCGTTTAACAGAAACCTTACGTGCGTTGTGCGCGCCGTGTTCTATTATTCCGCCGACGGCTACCTGCCCGAGCCCCTCACCAAATCCTGCACGATCACCCTGGTTCCCCCCAACATCTTCCTCGATCCCTATGTGACCGAGCTGAAGCTTCATTCCAATGCCACGACGACCATCCATGCGACCACCAACGTGAAGAACGGCACCATCGACTGGCAGAGCACCGATCCTTCGATCGCCAGCGTCAGCAGTCAGGGCGTGATCCACACTTACAGCAAACCCGGCACCGTCACGCTGACGGCCAGCCTCAAATACAACGGCGAAGTGCTCCGCGTTCGCCGTGAGATCAAGGTGACCGTTGACGACGTCCCCTACCCCATCGCCATTACGTTCGGCGCCAAGAGCTATTCATTGCGCCCCGGCCTGTTTGATAAAGAAACCAACTGCTTCATCACCTATTCCGACGGCTCCATCCAATATGCAGACGGCAAGAACATCAAATTCACCTCTTCAAACGAGAGCGTCGCGATAGTCAACACCAAGGGTAAGATCCAGGCAGTCGCCCCGGGCGATGCCGTCATCACCGCCACAACGACGGACGGCAGCAACATTTCAGCCACCTGCCCCGTCAAAGTCGGCGATAACCTTCCCCCCATTATCACTCTGCTCGTCACGCCCATTAAGGCGATCATTCAGATCATCGATCTCATCAGAGGCAACGGCGGCGACGGCAACTCCAACGGCGGCATCCCCGCTATCCTTGAATTCCTTGCCGGCCTCATCGGCAAAATCGGCAGCATCAGCGGCGGCACCCAATAAGTCCAATCCTACACGGTAATCCTTTCGACAGCCGGGCAGTGTTCCCGCCCGGCTGTTTTCTTTAAGCCAAATTTTGGGTTTTCATCAAAAGAGAGGGAGAAAAACATGAAAAAAATTCAAAAGCTGCTCTCCATTGTTCTGGCGCTGATTCTGGCGTTGAGCGTTCTGACCCTTGCGGGCGTGAACGCCGCCGCTTATGAGCAGGACAGCGGCAGCCACTACCTTCTGCCCACGGGCGAAACGCTCGCCACCGCCGCGCGGTTCGCGCTGGGCGAAACCGTTTACGGCGCGATCATCGCCAACGGACGGAACCGTTACCGCCTGAACAACGACGCTTTGCGCGACATCACGTTCACCGTGCGCACCGACAAAGCCCTCACGTTCACCGTCATTTCGGAAAAAGCCGAACCGTTCAAGGTGGGCGCGCAGCAATACACCACTTACGCCGTTGAGATCCCCGCCAACAGCTCCGACGCCGTCGCCCTCACGGACGTGCCGGTCGGCAACTATTTCATTCAGTTTGACGGCAAAGGCGCCGCCGGCCAGAAAACCGAATTCTGTTTCAGAGCCGGGTGCGCCGGCCTGCCCACGCTGCGCTGCGCGATCAACCACAAAACCATGAGCCTGACTTCCGGCGACACCGCAGTGCTCACCCTTTCCGACCTGAGCGTGGACAGCCTCAACCACTACTGGGAAGCGGTCGACAACCCGCTGACCACCGACATTGACGAAAGAAAGCTCGTTTCTGTGACTGATCAAGGTTTGGTGACCGTTGCGTTCCCAAGCAATCAGCTCCGCTTTGACAGAGATCTGACCTGCGTTGTGCGCGCCGTGTTCTACTATTCGACCGACGGCAACCCGACGGAAGACTTCACCAAATCCTGCACGGTCACGCTGAACCCGCCCAACATCTTTCTTGACCCCTATGTGACCTCGCTGACGCTCAACGCCAACGAAACCAAAACCATCAAAGCCACCACCAACGTGAAAAACGCCTCCATTGCCTGGTCGAGCAGCGATGAAACGGTTGCCACCGTCAACAGTCTGGGTGAGATCCGCGCTTACGAAAAAGAAGGCATCATCACCATCACCGCCGCGATCAGATATAACGGCGAGGTGCTGCGCATCCGCAGAGAGATCCGGGTCATCGCCTACGGCGCGATCGACCCCGACCCGACCCGGGGCCTGTTCAGCGCAAAAGCCGCCAGCATCGAGGTTGGCAAAACGCAGGAGCTTCCCTGCACGATCACGTATTCCGACGGCACCACCGCCAAGCCGGACGGCAAGAACGTTACCTTCACGTCCTCCGACACGAGCGTTGCGACCGTGACGGATAAGGGCGTTGTGAAAGGGATCGACGAAGGCAGCGCCGTCATCACCGCAACCGTGACCACCAAAACCGGCACCTTCCAGGATACCTGCCGCGTCACGGTCAACGATCCTCTTTCCGGAATTCCCAAGCCCATCCGAAAGTTCGTTCGCGTGCTCATTCAGATCGTCACCGCCCTGTTCCGGATCGTCATCGCTCTGCTCGGCGGACTGACCAACAAATAAACCAATTGTTCCTGTAAGGTATTCCCAAAAACAACGCAAAAGGAAAGGAAAATGAAAAGCATGAAAAAAGCGTTATCTGTTTCTCTTGCGCTGATCATGGCGTTCAGCGTTCTGACCCTTGCGTGCGTGAACGCCGCCGCTTATGAGCAGGACAGCGGCAGCCATTACCTCCTGCCCACGGGCGATTCCGCCGAAACCGCCGCCAAGTTTGCGCTGGGTGAAACCGTTTACGGCGCCCTGAGCGGCAGCGAGCACCGCTTCTATCAGGTCAGCAACAGTCCGGTGCGCGATCTCACCCTCACTGTGAACACAGATCAGGCCATCAAGGTCACCGTTTCCACCAAAGACGGCGCCGTGTTCACCGTCAACGAAGCCAACGTCAGTACCTACACGGCTGATGTTGCCGCCGCCACGGTCATCACGCTGTCAAACGCGCCGACGGGCGATTACGTCATTCAAATCGACGGCGCCGGTTCAGACGCCGAATTCTCACTCAGAGTCTGGTGCGAAAACCTGCCTGAATTAAAGTGTAACATCAATCAGAAGACCCTGGATTTCTCTTTTTCTTACAGTTATTATAACGGCGAACCGCTCTGCATCAGCGACCTGACCGTAAACGATCTTAACTACTTCTGGGAAGTGTTGGACGACTCCACGACCACAGATGTTGACGAACGCCGGTTTGTAACCGTTGATGGAAACGGTTTGGTGCGTGTTGTTCCTCCATCACCGGGGAACTATTTCACAACAGAACTGCACGTCATCGTACGTGCTGTGTTCTACTATTCGACCGACAGCGCCCCAGCGGAACCATGTTTGTATAAATCCTGCACAGTTATCCTGCCCCCGCCCAATATCTATCTGGATCCCTATGTGACCGAGCTGACTCTCCGCACCAACCAGACCGTTACCATTAAAGCGACCACCAACGTAAAAAACGCCACGCTCGTTTGGGAGAGCAGCGATCCCTCCATCGTCAGCGTCAGCCAGCAGGGCGAAATCCATACCTACAGCAAACTCGGCTACGCAACGCTCACCGTCGACATGCGATATAACGGGGAATACACCCGTGTACGCCGAGAAATCAACGTGCGCATCGGCAATCCCCCTCCTCCCGTTTTCGGTTCCATCCAATTTGAAAAGAAGAGCGTTTCCGTCAGGCCGGGCTGGCTCGACGTTAACCCCAAGTGTACCATCACGTATTTCGACGGCACCACGGCCAAGCCGGACGGCAATAATATCGTTTTCGTATCCGCCAATCCGAACATTGCGACCGTCAACAGCAAAGGCGTCATCACCGGCGTTTCCCAGGGTGAAACTACCGTCACCGCCATGTCTCCGGACGGCACTCTCTCGGCTGACTGCACCGTCAAGGTCGACAAGCCGCTGCCCGACTGGTTTATTCTGATTGTGGCTCCCCTCAAGGCGATCCTTCAAATCGGCGAATTCATCCGCGATCTGATCAAAAGCTGATCCCTCGCAACCGTCAGTCGCCAGGGATCGTCCCGATCCCTGTATTTCTGTAAAGCATTCCCCAACATAACGTAAAAGGAAAGGAAAGGAAAGGAAAGGAAAATGAAAAGAATGAAAAAACCGCTTTCCATTGTTCTGGCGCTGATCATGGCGTTCAGCGTTCTGACCCTCGCGGGCGTGAACGCCGCCGCTTATGAGCAGGACAGCAGCAGCCATTACCTCCTGCCCGCGGGCGATTCCGCCGAAACCGCTGCCAAGTTTGCGCTGGGTGAAACCGTTTACGGCGCCGGCGCAGGCACCCATTTTTATCAATTCCGCAACACCGCGGTGCGCGACGTGACGCTCAACGTTTGCGCGAGCAAAGCCGTCACGCTCACCGTTTCCACCGCAAGCGGGGCAACCTTCACCGTTGAAGGAGCCGCTGTCAACCCCTACAACACGGCTGTCGCCGCCGGCTCGTGCAAATCCGTCACGCTCTCGTCCGTCCCGGCCGACACTTACTACGTGCAAATCAGCAGCGAAGAGGCGGCCGAATACTCTTTCAGCGCCTTCTGCGCCGATCTGCCCGATCTTGCCGCCGATATAAATGAACACGAGCTTGAAATGGTCTCCAGCGACACGGCTGCGCTTGAAATCTCCAACGTGAGCATCCCCGACCTCAACTATTACTGGGAAGTGATGGACGACTCTTCCACCACGGATATTGACGAATCCAAGGTCTGCACCGTCAACGAAGACGGCGTGGTTTCCGTGGCGTTCCCGTCGGTCGATCTGCCGTTTAATCGACCGCTGAAAACCATCGTGCGCGCCGTTTTCTATTACGCTAAGGATGGCAATATGACTGAGCCCTGGACAAAGACCTGCAGCGTCACAATGGATCCACCCAATATCTATCTGGATCCCTATGTGGCCGAGCTGGCTCTCCACGCCAACCAGACCGTTACCGTCAAGGCGACCACCAACGTGAAGAACGGTGCCTGTGTGTGGGAGAGCAGCGATCCCTCCATCGTCAGCGTCAGCAACGAGGGCGTGATTCACAGCTTCGAAAAAGAAGGCACAGTCATCCTTAACGTCTGGCTGAAATATAACGGCGAAGTGCTCCGCATCCGCAGAGAGATCAAAGTGACCGTCGTCAATAAGCCTTATCCCGTATCCGTCCAATTTGCCAATAAGAGCGTTTCTGTGTGGAAGGGTCGTTCCGACATCGATCCCGAGTGTACCGTCACGTATTCCGATGGCACGGTGGAAACACCGAACGGTAAGAATATCATTTTCATTTCCGCTGACGAAAGCGTCGCAACCGTCAGCAACAAGGGCGTTATTCACCCGGTCGGTCAGGGTGAAACGACCGTCACCGCCATGACGCCGGACGGCAGTATTCAGGACGTCTGCACCGTCAAGGTCATAAAATTCAATCCATGGCCGCCGAATCCGATTCGCATAATCAAAGAGTTGATTATTATCGTTCGGGACTACATCCGGCAACTCATCGACCAATTCCTCAAAAAGCTGTTTACACCAGCGCCACCAATAGGACCATTGCTTCCGTAACCATCAGCCGGGCAGGCTTTGTCCTGCCCGGCTATTTTTGCGACCACTGAGCGTAGGCATTCGGCACTGCGCCGACGATCACGGTTTCCGCCAGCAGCACCGTTGCGGCATAGGTGGTTTTCGTGTCGCCGCCCGGAAACACAGTGAGCACCGTCAGGGTGGTGTTCATGAAAATCTGGTGCCGCGTCTGATTCGCTCCCGCCGATTCAAAGCGGTTTTCAAAATCCGTCTGCACGCTGCCCGTTACGCTGATGAGCACCGGCAGCCGCGGGCCGCGGCCGTTGAGCAGCGCCAGCCCCGTGAGCGAGCCCAGCGGCACGCCCAGCGGCTTTTGGGCAAGCTGCGCGAGCACGTTTGTCACCGCCTGATCCACCGCAATGCGCACCCGGTTGACGGCGTAGGCGTCGGTCTGCACCGAAACCACTGCGCCGCTGCTCCCGCGCTGCAGCTCCACCAGCGCGTCGTAATCCGTTTCGCACCGTTCCAGCGCGGCCGAAACGCCCCGCCCCGTCGCCTGCGCCGCCAGCGTTTGCGCCTGCACCGCCGTCAGGCGCCGCACAAGGGGACGCACCCGCGCATCCAGCAGCAAAAACACCGTTGCAAACCCCAGCGCCAGGCACACGGCGCCAAACACGATCCTGCCCTTTTTCCTGCTCCGATAACGCCTCATACCGCACACCCCCGCGCTACCATCATATGCAGCGTTAAGGCAATCCCGCACCATTCACGGCGCGGGAACCGGATCGACGCCGCATTACCATAAATAATGTAGTGAAATGTGTTCGGTACCCTCTTGACTAATTTGAGATTTGATTGTAAAATGACAGTAGAAGAGTGATTAGGAGTAAAAAAATGAGCAAAGAATACGATCCCGACATTGTCAGCGTTGTTGACGAAAACGGAAAAGAACACATTTTTGAAGAGCTTGACCGCATCGAGACCGATACCGGCCGCTATGTGGCGCTGCTGCCCACTTATGACGACGCAGCCGAGCAGCTTCAGGATGACGGCGACATTATCATTTTAAAAGTCACCGAAGAAGACGGCGAGACTTATCTTTCTCAGATTGAGGATGACGACGAATTCAACGAGATCGGCCGCCTGTTTGAAGACCGGCTGATCGAGCTGTTTGAAGAAGAAGACGAGGACTACACAGACGAAGAAGAGGAATAATTTTTTGTCCTCTTGCTAAAATTTAACAGGCACCCTGCCCTGTGCGAGAAAAGTTCGGCAATACTAACCCTACATTTTAACTAAGGGAATGCCGGCTCCGGCAGCGGATTGCAGACCTCCCGCCCCTGCGGCGGACGAAGGGAGCGTGAACCTGTTGGGCGGCTGCCCACCTGCTTTTGACTGCAGGTTATTATTCGCCATCTACGGCTCGGCGGGGTGCCCGGTTTTCAGGGTAATCGTGTGAAAAAGCAGAAAGGAGACGCGATTCGGGCGTAAAACAGAGGGTTTTCATCTCTTATTTGTGCAAAGCCTGGGTCGCACGGCATTTTTTGTGAAAAAACTGATTGATTTTGAGATATACGGCTTACTGCCCGTTCCGGGCGGTTTTTTCTTCATAAAACCAAATTACCTGCCCAACGGGCAGGTCAGAGGGGATTTTTACGCCTATGAAGCGGCCGGCGACAGCATAACGCCGATCACCAAATGGGTCTATTTCAAAGCCAAATTCGGCGGCGCGTATAAAGAGATCACCTCGCAGATGAAAGACTACGTTTCGTGCGAATGCGGCGTTCTGGTCGGCGGCGAAGCGGTCGTGCTCTACCCCGACGGCGACTTCGGCGTGTTCAACGCCCGGGGGGTCGCCACCTTCACGGGCACGCTGAAATACCACGACGAAACCGTCAACTGCGTTGCGCCCGACGGGCGGAACTTCTGGGGCGTCGTGCCCGCGCTCAATTCCATCATCTGCTATTCCATCGACGATAAGCGCGTGCAAATGCGCATCGGCAGCCAGGAATCCACCGCCTTTGACAACCCCGTCTCCATCGTGCGCTACGGCGACCGGCTGTTCATCTCCAACGAAGGCTCGCGCAAGGTGCGCATCATTTCGCTGCTGGATTACGCCGTGTCGGATTATCTGAAATTTGAAGAACCCATCAAGCGCTTCTTTATTGCGGACGGAAAGGAATTCGTCCAGCTTGAGTCGGGCGTCTATCAGCTTTGAGCCATTATAAAAACAAACAGGGATGCTTCGGTGGGTTTTTGAAGCATCCCTGTTTTTTTGATGTGTTGCTGCGCGTTATGCTGCGCTCAGACCGCCGAGCAGAGAAATGAGCGCGGAGACCGCCTGAATGGTCAGACGGAATAAGAAAATGGTGACCTCAAACAACGCACTGAGCAAAGTGGCAAGAGGAGAATCGCCCAGGTTGAGCGAGGAGGGCGGCGTATAACCGCCTTCAATGTCCACGTTCGGGACCACGGTCGTGTTCGTAACCCTTCGGCCGGAATAAGCAGCGTACATGTCGAACGCATCCTTCGGCTCGTTCACCGTCAGGCGGCGGAAGATCGACACCTGAATGTCGGAGACATTGCGGCTGAAATAACGCAGATAACGACCGCTGAGAAGGTTGGCGTCCATGCCGTATTTCGTGGCGGAGGAGGATTGGATCACGTAGGATTCGGAGCTGGGCGGCGTTGAAACAACGCTCGCGCTCTCAGCGTACATGGCGCGAATGATCTCATCCTCCGTGTGGCCGCTCACGCCGCCGAGAATGTTGATGGCGTTGAATAGCACGCCGCTGTTGACGCCGTGCTGCACCGCGCGCGACCAGATCACGTTTTTGAGCGCCATGGTGTAGTTGTTGATGTTGAAATCACTGTAATACTGGCTGAGCTTGGAGACCATCACGTCGTAAAACTTGGCCTTGACGTATTTGTGCTGCAGGATCAAAAAGCCCTGTGAATCTTCCGCGGCGATCGCAGTCCATTCATTGTTGAAGTTGTTGCCGTAGGCGTTTCCGTCGCGCTCATAGGCCGAGACCAGACGGTTGCCGGTCGCAACGCCCTCGCCGGAGGAAACGCACCATTTGGCAAAGGTGAGCGGCACGCCGGACGCGCTGGCAAACATATAGGCGCCGTAGGAAATGCCGCCCGCGTCGGCAATTTTGGAAATGGCGCCGGGCTTGCCGTTGGATTCATACTTGGCGGAAATGCTGCCCAGCGTCAGATCGTAGGACGAAGCCTGCATCAACGCCGCATAATCCTCGCTCAAACCGTCCAACCGATAAACCGGTCTGGCCGAAACGCCCACGCTCAACAGCGAAAACAGAATCAGCATCGTGAGTAGCACTGCAAAAATCTTTTTCATGTCTGAACCTCCTGTGTTTGTTTTTGCGTGTAAATTATAATTCACAGTTTGTTAAAATGTTGCAAAAAAGAACGGAACGTATGGAATCGGGAATAAACTGCCTTTTGGGCCGAAAATGAGTGTTCTGCGGCAGAGAAACGAAAAAAATTTAAAAAATTTTAATTTTTTTCTTTTCATTTCATTGAAAACGTGCTATAATGAGCTATCAAGTATGCCGTTGCTAACAATCAACTAACATTATACACCATTTTTTCCGGTTTTGCAACGGTTGAATGCATTTCTGTCTGTTTTTGTCAATAATTCCCGCATTCCACCCGGTTTGCGGAAAAATCAACATACTGTAAAGGAAGGTAATTTTTATGGACACTTTATTCAAAATCGTGAGTCTGCTTATCTCGATTGCCACGCTGCTGCTCTCGTTTATCGGCGTGGGCCGCAACGGCTATGAGCCGATCGACTCGGGCAACCTGAAGATGAGCGCCGTCCTGATCTCCGACACGCACATCGACACCAAGACGGACAGCGCGAAGCTCGACCTCGAATCGGGCGCGAAGGATATGGCCGCCAGCAAGGTCGCCGCCAATATGCTGATGATCACGGGCGACCTGACCAACAACGGTCTGTCGGAGCAATATGACCTGCTGTTCAGCATTCTCAGCAAACGCTCAACTGCCAGAAAGCTCGTTATGGGCATCGGCAACCACGATTGCTGGGCTGTTGATTACGACACCAACTTCAAAACCGCTTACAACCGGCACACGTTCTCCAGCATCGCCGACCCCTACTACAAATACACCACCAACGGTTACACAACGCTTGTTCTCGGCTCTGAAAAAGGCTATCAGGAAAGTGCCGCCTACCAGAACGAAGCTTATCTGTCCAGCGCGCAGCTCACCTGGGTCGACTCTGAGCTGAGCACGGCTTTCGCCTCTTCCGACAAGCCCGTTTTCCTGATCTGCCACCAGCCCATCAACGGCACCAACCGCCAGCCAGAAGCCTGGGAACTGGGCGGTCTGGGCGCGCAGTCGGAACAGCTGCTTTCCATTCTCAAGCGTCACGCCGACGCCGGCCACACCGTCATCCTCTGCTCCGGTCATCTTCACAACGCCATCGGTTACTCCGGCGTGACCAATCAGGGCAACCTCTGGTTTGTTGACGTACCGTCATTCGGCGTTATCCCCTCCCGCGGCAGCAACAGCAACCGCAAAACCGGAACCGGCTACGTTGTGGAATGCTATCCCGGCAGAGTCGTTTTGCGCGCGCGCAATTTCATCACCCGTGAGTTTATGGAAGGCTTTGAATACACCATCCCCACCACCGAAGCGGTGACGCCGGTCACCCCGACCAACCCGGTCACCCCGACCAATCCGGTCACCCCGACCAACCCGACCACCCCCGAAGTAACCACAAAGAAGCCCGAAACCCCCACCGCACCCCCCATCTTCCACTGATCGTTTCAGCCCGTTCCGCCCTGTCGGAGCGGGCTTTTTTATGAGCAGATATTGACGAAACAGGAAAAGCCCGTTATACTGAGCTTAGTCCAGTAATATGAATAAGGAGAGACAGCCCATGTGCAAGATCATCGGCGAACCGATCAAAAACATTCCGTGGCAGGATAAGCCGCAGGGCGCCAAATGCACCCTGCCCATCTGGCGTTATACCGAAAACCCGATCATTAACCGCAACCCCATCCCCGGTGTGTCGCGCGTGTTCAACAGCGCAGTCGCCCCGTTTGGCGACGGCTTTGTGGGCGTGTTCCGCGGCAGCGAATATGACGGCGTTTCTTACATCTACATGGGGTGGAGCAAGGATGCGATCCACTGGGAATTCACCGACGAGCGCATTCCGTTCACGGATGAAAACGGCAAGCCGTTCATGCCCGGCTACGCCTACGACCCGCGGCTGGTCAAGGTGGAGGACACCTATTACATCATCTGGTGCACCGACCTGTACGGC
>CADBPL010000286.1 GCA_902796535.1 Oscillospiraceae bacterium | reverse complement strand
CGGGCGGAAAAGCTGCTCGGCCATCCCTACGGCTACCGCTTTGAGGTGGTGCACGGCGATCATATCGGCGGCAGGCTGCTCAATTGCCCGACGATCAATCAGCTTTTCCCCGCCGAAATGCTTGTGCCCAAATACGGCGTTTATGCTTCGCAAACGCTGCTTGACGGTGTGTGGCGCCGTTCGGTGACCAACATCGGCTGCCGCCCCTCGTTTGAAAGCAACGAGCAGCGCAGCGAAACTCACATCATCGGCTTCGACGGCGACTTATACGGGCAGCTCATCGAGGTGCGCCTGTGCCGCTACAAGCGCGGCGAACGCAGGTTTGATTCGCTTGAAGCGCTTAAACAGCAATTGATCGCCGACAGATTGCCGGACGGAATGTGAAATTGGTATTGAATAAACCAAACAAATCAGTTATAATGAATTCAGAGATAAAAAAGGAGCGGATTATGATGGAGAAAAACAAAGTCAGACTCAGCATCGGCGGGGCGGATTACACCATTTCGACCGAAGACGACCCCAAATACGTTCTCTCACTTGGCGACGAACTGGACGCCATGCTCACCAGAACCCTGCGTGAAAACAACCGCCTTTCTGTGACGCAGGCGGCTATTCTCATTGCGCTTGACTATGCCGACCAGTGCAAAAAAGCGGAGATCAGCGCGGATAATCTGCGCAGTCAGATCAAAGAGTATCTGGAAGATTCCGCACGTTCCAAGATGGACGCTGAGATCGCAAGGCGCGAAGTGGAACGGCTGACAAGGGAGTTGCAGAATGCGCAGGCCAGACTCGGCTGAAATTCTGGCGCCGGCCGGAACCTATGACGCGCTCGTGGCCGCCGTGCGGTGCGGAGCGGACGCGGTGTATCTCGGCGGTCAGGAGCTGAACGCGCGCCGGAACGCCGGCAACTTTGATTTTGAAGAATTGAAAAAAGCCGCGGCTTATTGTCATGCCCGCGGCGTAAAAGTACATATGACGCTTAACACGCTTGCGTCGGATGAGGAGCTGGCCGATGCGGCTCAGCGTGCCGTCCATCAGGCGTGTCAGGCCGGTGTTGACGCCCTAATCATCCAGGATTTGGGCGTTTTTCATCTCGTCAGGCAGTGCGCGCCCACCATGCCGCTGCACGCCTCCACCCAAATGTCGGTGCACACGCTCGCCGGGGTGCGGGAGCTGGCGGCCATGGGCTTCACCCGGGCGGTGCTTGCGCGCGAGCTGTCGCTGCCGGAGATCGAGGCCATCGCCGCGCATTCGCCGATCGAATTGGAGGTGTTTGTTCACGGCGCGCTTTGCATGAGCGTGTCGGGGCAATGCCTGATGAGCGCCATGCTCGGTTCGCGCAGCGCCAACCGCGGGCTTTGCGCGCAGCCGTGCCGGCTGCCGTTTGCCGCCCCCGGCGGCACGGGGCACGACCTGAGCCTGAAGGATCTGTCGGCCACGGAGTATATCGCCCGCTTATCGCGCGCCGGCGTCTGCTCGTTCAAAATCGAGGGGCGCATGAAGCGCCCGGAATATGTTGCCGCTGCCGTGAGCGCCTGCCGCAAGGCATTGCAGGGTGATAACGACCCGGTGCTGTTTGAGCAGCTCCGTTCGGTGTTTTCCCGTTCCGGCTTCACAAAGGGCTATTTTGACGGGACGCTGGGCAGAGAGATGTTCGGCACCCGACGCAAGGAGGATGTGACGGCGGCGCAGCCCGTGCTCAGGGAGCTGCGTCACCTGTATGAAAAGGAAACGCCGCGCGTCGGGGTGGAAATGGCGTTTTGCGCCCGGGCGGGCGAACCCGCCTCGCTTTCGGCCAAAGCCAACGGCAGGAGCGTTTTTGTTTGCAGCGACGCAGTGGCGGAGCGGGCGGAAAAGGTGCCGCTGACCGAAGAAAAAATCATCACCCAGCTCAAAAAATGCGGCGGTACTCCGTTTGAGCCTACCGCTTTCGACGTGGCGCTGGAAGAGGGGATCAGCCTGCCGCTTTCCGCCGTCAACTCATTGCGGCGCAAAACGCTTGAAACACTTATCGAACGGCTGGAACAGCCGCAGCAGCACGCATTTTCACCGGTTTCGGTGGAAAACAAAGTGAAAAAAGTGAATAATACCGCCTGTGTCGCCCGCTTTTCGGCTGTTTCACAGGTGAAAAACCTTTCCACGGCGGTGGAAAACTATATTATGCCGCTCGCGCAGGCCGCGCCGATCGAAGGAAAAAACGTGATCGCCGAGCTGCCGACTGTGTTTTTCGGGCAGGAGGAACGGGTGCGCGAACAGATCGAACAGGCCAAAAAACGCGGGATCGCCTGCCTTTGCGCGGCAACGCTTGACGGCGCCCGTTTGGCGAAGGAGGCCGACATGGATTTCTGGTTCGGTCTGGGCAGCAACGTGTTCAATACGCTTTCGCTTTTGCAGGCGGAGGAGCGCGGCGCCAAAGCGGTGGTGTTATCGCCGGAAATGACGCTGCGTCAGGTCGCCCGGCTGGGCGGCACAATTGAGCGCGGGCTGATCGTTTACGGCCGCCTGCCGCTCATGACCACGCGCAACTGCCCCGTCAAAAACGGAATGACCTGCGCGGAATGCGGCCGCAGCCGCAGCCTGACCGACCGGCTGGGCGTTTCGTTCCCTGTGCGCTGCTTTGACGGCTATTCGCAGGTGTTCAATTCCCGCCCGATCTGGCTGGCGGATCGCAAAAAGGAAACGGAGCTCGTCGATTTTCAGGTGCTGTATTTCACCACCGAAAGCCCCGGGGAATGCGCGGCGGTGCTGGCGCAATATGAAGCGCAGGCCGCGCCGCAGGGCGAATTCACACGCGGGCTCTACTACCGCGGCGTGGAATGAGAAAGATTGCAGAAAGGAAGGATGCCGCTTTGGTTTCAAACGGTATCGCAGCAAAATGAAACAGGAAGAAATTGACCGCATCAGCGAGCTGACCCGCCTCTCGCGCGAGCGTCCGCTCACGGCGCAGGAGCAGGAGGAACGCGCCGAGCTTCGCCGCCGCTATATCGACAGCTTTAAGGCGAGCCTGGTCTCTCAGCTCGAAACGACATATATCGTAGATGAAAAGGGCAATAAAACCAAAGTCCAACGGAAAAAGCACTGATCGATTCAGTGTTCTATATTAAAAATTTTATTCCATTATATGAGGAGTGTTTACTTATGTATGATTTTTCCATCGGCGTTATTGTTGACAGCTTCCGTCTGCCGATCCCCGAAGCGGTGAAAAAGGCCGCCGAGGTCGGTGCGAAGGGCATTCAGGTCTATTCCACCCGTGGGGAAATGGCGCCCGAAAACCTGAACGCGGCTGCCCGCAGCGAGTTTAAAAAACTGGTGGCGGATTGCGGCCTGCAAATCTCCGCCCTGTGCGGCGATCTGGGCGGGGGCGGATTTGTTCACCCGGAGCAGAACGCCGAACGCGTTGAAAAGTCCAAGCGCATCCTCGACCTGGCCAAGGAGCTGGGCACCGACGTGGTGACCACGCACATCGGCGTGGTGCCGGCTGACAAGAACCACGACCGCTTCAAGATCATGCAGGACGCCTGCGGTCAGTTAGCCGAATATGCCGACAGCATCGGCGCGCATTTTGCAGTGGAGACCGGCCCCGAAACCTCTCAAACGCTGAAAATGTTCCTCGATTCGCTCGGCTCCCGCGGCGTCGGCGTCAACCTTGACCCCGCCAACCTCGTCATGGTCACGGGGGATAACCCCGCCAACGCGGTTTACAATTTGAAGGATTATATCGTGCACACCCATGCCAAGGACGGCGTTCAGAACTTTTACGTCGACCCCGATATGGTTTACGGCATGGTTCCCAAATCCGGCCTGCCGGAGGGTGATTCCTTCACGGAAGTGCCGCTGGGCGAAGGCAGCGTGCCGTGGCCGGAATACCTCAAAGCGCTTGACGACATCGGCTACCACGGCTTTTTGACCATTGAACGCGAGGTCGGCGACGATCCGGCGCGCGACATCATCAAGGCCGTCAACTTCTTGAAGGGATTGATTTAACGTGAAGTTTTCCGTCAGCTCTTACAGCTTTGCCCGTCGGCTGAACGAGGGCAAATACACGCAGCTCACCCTGATCGAAAAAGTTAAAGCGATGGGCTTTGACGGCATAGAGTTTACCGATCTGCAGCCCGAAAACGGGTTGAGCGATTCGGAATACGCCGTTGTGCTGGCCGAACAGGCCGACAAGTGCGGCATCGCCATCGTCAACTACACCATCGGCGCGGATTTTCTCAACGCTGCAGGCGGCTGGGAGGCTGAGGCCGAGCGCCTGTTCGGGCAGGTCGACGTGGCCGCGGCGCTTGGCGCAAAAGGTATGCGGCACGACGCCACCTCCGGCTTTCAGGGCGCTCAGGCGAAATACAAAAGCTTTGACGCCGCTTTGCCGATCCTGGCGGACGGCTGCCGCATGGTGACGGAATACGCCAAAACGCGCGGCGTCGCCACCATGGTGGAAAACCACGGCTTTTTCTGCCAGGAATCCCGCCGGGTGGAACAGCTGGTGAACGCCGT
>CADBPL010000285.1 GCA_902796535.1 Oscillospiraceae bacterium | reverse complement strand
TTTATGCGCCTTCACAAGGGCTTTCGCGCCGCGCAGACCGGCGTCGGCGCCGCCCGCGACCACCGCGCACACTTCCACGTTTTCAAAACGGAAGTCGTTGTCGCTCAGGTATTTCATTACAGCCATGGAGGCCAGCGCGCCGGTCAGCTCGTTCGCGCCGTCAACGGGCGCTTTGAAGTTGATGAAAAACGCCGTGATCAAAAATTCCACACACCAGGCGAGCAGAACGAATTTGACGACGGTCACGACGAGATCGTTTTCGGGAGCCTTGAGCAGACCGCCCCGCGCCACGCTGTAAACGGCGGCGGCCAGGGTGATGATGACGCCGACGAGGAACAGTGCGATCAGGTTTTTGCCGCCTGCAATCTTGAAGCGCCATTCATACGAGGAATCCGCATGGCCGCACAGGATCACGCGCCGTTTGACGTCGCCCTTCGCCTGACGCACGGCGATCACGTTGCGCGATTCGGCTTTTTTGAAAAACGGGTCGAGGGTCGAGCCGCCCAGGAAGAATTCGGTGCCGACAAAGAACAGGCTGACAGCCGCCAGCGCGAGTGAAACGATGCCGAAGCCGAAAAAGAACAGAACGTTGGCAATGATCATGATCACGGCGAACGCCGGCGCCCAGCCCAGCCAGGCCCTGGGGTGCAGGTCGAACGGTTCGACGCTGACGGTGTCGGAATACTTTTTGAGTTCTTCACCAAACCGCTCCTGCGCCTTGGTTTCATTTTCTTCTCCGGCGGGGCGGGGCCCGATGGTTTTGCAAACGTCTTTGACCTGCCGCGCGGCGTAGTTGGTGTATTCGCGCAGCTTGGCGTTATATTTCGGGATGCTTTCGTTGGCTTTCATAACATGATCCTTTCTGTTGTGTCTTTGTAGTGGTACGTTCCATTATAGCAAAATTCACGTAAAATGCAAGCCCGATTTTAAGGCGCCCCCGCACAAATCGCGGCGCACGCCTTACCTGAATTTATATCCTTACAGGCGCGCAAGCGCTTTTTATGTGAAAATTCCTCCTTTGGCGCGGCGGCGGATATTGCGCGCAGCGCATTTTAAGCGGATTGTTCTTGAAAAAGCCGGGGGAGTGTGGTATGATTACTAAAAATCAGCAGAAAACAGAAAAATGGGGTGACTGTTAATGAAAAAGATTTTGGCTCTGCTGCTGGCGGCGTCGGTTTTGTTTTTGTTCGCTTCCTGCGGGGGCGGGAACACCAAAACCGATCTGAAACCGCTGCGCATCGGCCTTGTGCAAAACGGCGCTCAGGTGGAACGCGACGTGTTCGACAACATGACCTCCCGCCTTGAAGCGTTCGGCTATCAACTGGTTTATCAGGAATATGACACCGACGCCGAAACGCTGGACGCGCTGGCGAACAAAGAAGTCGATTTTACCTGCTGCACGACGTTTGCCGCCTATAAAGCTTACGATGAGGCGCATCCCGACACGCTGACGAACCTCGGCGCCGCCTATTATTACCCCTACGGCATTTTTTTGAGCGGCTTTGAAAAAGCGGAGCAGATCACCGACGGCGCGACCATTGCCGTGCCCAGCGAGCCTGAAGGGCAGGCGCGCGCTCTCATGCTGCTCGAAAGCGCCGGTTACCTCACGCTCAAACAGGGCAAGACCCTTGACGCCACGCTTGACGACGTCGAAAAAAACGACCGCGGTTTTGCCATTTCCGCCTACCCCGAAAGCGAGCTGCCCAACCGTTACAAAGAGTTTTCAAGCGATCTGATCGTGATGAACTCCAAAACGGCGGTGAACGCAGGGTACTCGGTCAACAAGTATTCCATTGCAATTGAAGCCATTGACTCGCCGGCGGCTCAGGAAAATGCCTCCGTGCTGCTGATCAACAGCGCGGAAGCGTCGGGCGAGCAGATCACCTCGGTGAAGGAATTGTTCTTCAGCCCCCTGATGTACGATCTGATCGACGATTCGCCGAAAAGCATCATCGTGCCTGCCTTTGAGATTTCGCCCATGAAAATCGCTTCACCGACGACCGACCCCAACCGATAACCCAACGAAATCTATCAATATATCATGGAAGAAGGAGTAAAACAATGCAAAACAATTGCGCCGTGATTCTGGCGGCGGGCGAAGGGACCCGCATGAAATCCGGCAAGCCGAAGGTGCTGGCCGAGGTGCTGTTCCGGCCGATGATCGACTGGGTGCTTTCCGCCGTGCGTGAAGCCGGTGTGGAAGATATTTGCGCCGTGACCGGGCATTTGAGCGAGCTGGTCTGCAACCATCTGGATGAGACCGTTCAAACGGTGCTGCAGGCGCAGCGGCTGGGCACGGGCCACGCCGTTATTCAGGCCAAGGCGTTCATCGAAGCGCATCTTGACGGCAACGTGCTGGTGCTCAACGGCGACGCGCCGCTGATGGACAGTGAGACCATTACGCAGGCGCTGCGGTTCCACACCGAAAACGGCAATTCCGCCACCGTCATCTCCGCCTGTGTAGCCGACCCGACCGGTTACGGCCGCATGGTGCGCGACGGGGCAGGCACGCTGGAACGCATTGTGGAGCAGCGGGACGCCACCGAAGCGGAAAAAAAGATCAATGAAGTGAATTCGGGCGCCTATTGGTTCAACTGCCGCGACCTGCTGGCGGCGTTTGACGAGATCGAAGCAATGGGCCGCACCAAAAAAGAAATTTATCTGACCGACGCCATTGAGATCATGCTCAACCGCCTGCAGCGCGCGGACGCGTTCCCGGCGGCGAGCAGCGATGTGATCCTGGGCGCGAACGACCGCTGGCAGCTGATGGAGCTCAACGAGATCGCGCGGAAAAAGGTGCTCAAAAAGCTCATGGTTTCCGGCGTGGATATTCCGTGCACCGACGGCGTGATGATCGCCCCCGAGGTTGAAATCGCAAACGACACGCAGATCCTGCCGAATACGATTTTGCTGGGCAAAACCAAAATCGCCTCCGGCTGCGTGATCGGCCCGAGCACCCGTCTGGAGGATTGCACGGTGGGGGAAAACAGCGTGATCAACGCCTCGCAGTGTGAGCGCAGCGTGATCGGCGCGCGCGCTTCTATCGGCCCGTTTTCGCATTTGCGCGCCGGCAGCCGGTTGGGCGACGACGTTCACGCCGGCAACTACACGGAAGTGAAGAATTCGGTCATCGGCAACGGCACCAAGATCAGCCACCTGACCTATGTGGGCGACAGCGACGTGGGCAGCGGCGTCAACTTCGGCTGCGGCTGCGCGACCGCCAATTACGACGGCAAGCACAAATTCCGCACCACCGTCGGCGACGATTGCTTTATCGGGTGCGATACCTGCCTGGTTTCGCCCGTTACGCTGGGCGACCGCTGCTATGTGGCGGCCGGTTCGGTCGTGACCGAGGATGTGCCGGCCAATACCATGGCCATAGCGCGCAGCCGTCAATCCATTCGCAGAAAGGTGAGAAAGTACCATGAAGATTAAAAGAATTCTGGCGGTCAGTCTGGCATTGCTGATGCTGGTCGGTTTGGCCGGCTGCAAAAAGGGCCGTCTGTTCAAAAAATCAAAAACGGAACCGCTTTCGATCACGCTCAGCCTCGTCCGCTTTGATGACGGGCAGAAGGAGATCTTCGTGAAGCACAAAAACCGTTTTATCAAAACCGTCGCGCCCACTTACGGCATGAGTGAAGAGCAGGCGAACGATCTGGTGACGAATCCGGACAAATACGGCATTTTCACCATTGACACCACGCTCTCCAACAAAGAAAAGAAGGGCTACACCTTTGAAAAAATCACGGTCGACGGCGCGCATGACGGCATCTGGTTTTGCGAAGACTCCGTCAACGGGTCGGTCGGCGTGCCGTCGGGCGTTACGACGGGCGACTACGTGATCTCGTTTGTGGCAAACACCGAAAAGCTGAGCGCTGCCGCAATTTATCAGACGCTTTCCGGTCTGACCTTCTCGATCCGTTATTATGAAACGCCGGCGAACGACGATGATGTTGTGGAGGAAAGCAAATATAAAACGCTCGCTGCCCGCAACACGATTACGTCGCCCGACCACGCGGAGGACGGAAAGGACATCAAGGTCTCGCTCGCCTCGATCGAAGACGGTGACGATTTCGCCAAGCTGTACCGTTCCGACAAAAAACGTCTGATGCTTTATGGCTATCCCGAAGCGGTCGCCGACCGCTTTGCCAGCAAAAAAAGCAACTGGGAATGCTATGTGCTGAACATAAAGGTGAGCAACGGCTGCGGCGAAGAAGCCATCTTTTACGGCACCTCGGTCGCCCAAAACGGAACAGGCGGCGTTTGGGTGGCGCCGAAATCGGTGGACGGCGATGAGTGCGGTCTGGCTGCCGGAACAGAGGGAACGTTCGGCTACCTGCTGCTGGTCGATCCGTCGGTTGCCGGCGGCGCAACGATCGCCGACACGGTGAAGGGGATGAACCTTTCGCTGCTATACAGCGTGGAACGCACGGATATCGAACAGATTGAAACCTGCCTGCGCGTGCCGAACGCCATTTCGGTTGCGGGGGAATAAAGAGGAAACCATGAAAAACCGAAAGACAATTCTCATTGCGGCGCTTGTCGGCTGCCTGCTCTTTTCCGCCGGGTGCGGCGGGAAGGAACCGCAGCCGCAGTCAACGGCGCCCGATCCAACGGCGGCTGCCGTGTCGAACCCCGCCGCGTCGGAATCCAAAACGGCTGAGGACAAATCGGCAAAAGCCGGAACCGTGGAAGCCGGAACAGCCGAAGCCGGGCCGTCCGGAACGGAAACGGTGCAAGAGGAAACGGCTCAGGGCGGATCGACCCGCCCCTCCGCCGAAACGGGAACGACCGCTGCCAAAGGGAACGAAACCACCGTGTCGCAGCCCGAAACGATCCGGCGCGAGGAGCTGGAAACGCATGAGCGCAGCGCAAGGGAACTGAAAGCGTCCTTCGATTCGCTCGCAGACGGCAGCGCGGCTTTGGAGGCGTACCGCTCGAACGAGATCGCGTTCAGCAACGAGGCAAAGCTTTACGGCATGAACAGCGAAACGGCGGCGCTGGTGACTTATAAAGAGGGCAGCTTCCGCTGCTGTGTGATGAAGCTGCAGCTGAAAAACACCAAAAAATACGATCTGACCGTTCACAGCGTTCTTTCGCCCGATAACGGCAAAAACGGCGTTTGGGTGTGCGGCGTTTCGCAATACGGCACGTTCGACGTTGCCTCAAACAGCACGGCGCTCATGCCGGTCACGGTGCTTTATGACAGCAGCGTCACCCCCGAAAACGCCGTGGAGCAGGCGCTGCGCGGCATGAAGCTGACGCTGGAGTATTCCGATCTGACCGACAGCGGCGCCGAAAAGAACGGCGAAGTCGGCACCGTCACTGTGAAGATGTAACGGTTACAACAGCATAACAAACAGCACAGGCAGCTCCAAAAAGGGGAGAAGCCTGTGCTTGTTTTCGTTTATCGTTTTTCGTTTTGATTTTCGCTGAATGAATCATTCACATGATACGCGCTGTTTATCGAGCGCTATCCATCAGCGAATTGATCCCATACGGATCACAGCCTCTCTATGCTCCAGAGCGCGATGATAAAACAGGAAACGAATATATCCAAGGTTCTGGAGAGGAGATTCACGATGAACTGCAGCAAAATGTTCCAGATGGGTGAGTTTTTGACGGTGACCTTGCAGGTATCGGAAACGGTGTTGCCGTTATGGTCGGTGACGGTTACGGTGATCGTCGCTGTGCCGCGCTTGTAGCCTTCAACATGGCCGTTACCAACAACCGTCGCAACACTTTCATCGGAGGAACTGTATTGTACGGTGCAGTAAGTGTCCTTATCGGCATCGATCTTTTGCTTAAGGAATGAATCACTGTTGACATACACCGTAAGATCCTCGACGGAAACAGAATGAACGGCTGCTCCGGTCGGCGCCCAAATGGCGTATAACCGGATGCCTCGGTCTGCGGAATAGGTTTTACCCGGCTGATAAGTCGTATACAGCACGTTGGCGGGATAAACAGGACAGGTGCTCCAAAACAGAAATACATAGCCCTCGCGGGTCGGCTTTTCCGGGCTGAGGGTGACCGTTTCTCCGCGAACCTTGGTCTGTTCAGCCGGTGCGTCTATGCCGCCGTTGGCGTCAAAGGTCACGGTATAAATCGGCAGTTGACCGGAACCCAGCGACACAAAGCCGATGTAGTGTTCCTTGGCATAGGTTTCGGCGAAGGAGCCGGGAACGCCGATGATATACGGATTCAATGAACTGGACAGAATATCCGACCCGATTTCGGTCACACTGGCCGGAACGGTCACACTTTCCAATTTGCTGCAATCGGCGAAGGCGTCATCGCCGATGCTTGTGACGCTGTTTGGCAGGGTCAGACTTGTCAGAGCGTCACAACCGTAAAACGCATCAGCGCCAATGTTCGTCACGCCGGCGGGAACGGTGAAGGCGGTGTTTCGATTGCCGCCGGGATATTGGATCAGCTCCGTTTGAGCCTTGTTATACAATATGCCGTTTCCGTCGCAGAAATAGGTTCGGCTGCCGCTGTCGACCGTGATGGCGGTCAGACGGGAACAGGCGGCAAAGGCTCCGGATCCGATGCTTGCAACGCTGGCCGGAATGGTCACATTTGTCAGCGCAGCACAGCCCTGAAATGCAAAAGAGCCGATGCTCGTGACGCCGTTGGGGATGGTTACGCTCGTCAGACGTATGCATTTCTCGAATGCTTCTTTGCCAATGCTCGTTACGCTGTTTGGGATGGTCACGTTCGTCAGTCCAGTGCAGTTCTCGAACGCGTAATCTCCAATGCTCGTCACGCTGTCCGGGATGGTCACGCTCGTCAGTCCGGTGCAACCGAAGAACGCGCCACCGCCGATGCTCGTGACGCTGTTTGGGATGGTCACGTTCGTCAGTCCGGTGCAGTTCTCGAACGTGTAATCGCCAATCCTCGTCACGCCGCTGCCGATGGTCAGGCTTGTCAATGACCCGCAGGCGCGGAAGGCGCCCTCGCCAATGCTGGTGACACGGTTCGGAACGGTCACTTTTTTGAGCACAGAGCAGTGATAGAAGGCCTCTGTGCCAATGCTCGTCATGCTGTCGGGAATAGTCACCCCCGTCAGGATGTAGCAGTAGAAAAAGGCACTGTCCGCAATGCACGTTGTACCGGATCGGATTCGGTAATGTCCGGTCAGGGATTCCTTTGCCTTAATCAGATAACGGCCGATATAAAGCACCTGTTTCAGGGAGTTTTTGAAGTTGTTCTGATAATAAGCCGTTTCCGTAAACGCGTCGCTGCCGATTCTTGTGACGCCGTCGGGGAGAGCGATATGCTGCAGCTTGGCGCAGTTTTTAAAAGCACCCTGGCCGATGTCTGTAACACCGTCGGGCACGGTCACGCCTGTCAATGCTTCGCAATTGTCAAAGGCATAGTTTCCGATGCTTGTGACAGGGTACCCTTCGATCGTTGAGGGAATGGTAAGCTTGCCGCTGACAGAGCGGTCGCATTCGGTTATGGTTGCTTTTCCGTCGTTGACGGTGTAGGTGAACAGGTCGCTCACGCCGGTGATCGGCGCGTCCTCGGCAAAGCCCAGCGGCGTAAGCCCGCACAGCAGCGCTGCGCAGAGCAGGATCGATAAAACTTTTTGAATCGTTTTCTTCATTTTTTCTCCACTCCTGTTTATCATACAATGTTATTCGTTATCCGCTATCGGCTGATAACCCGGGCTTGCCAATCAGATCACACAGTCAAGGGGCTGCCGAGGTCGTTAAGCCCCTACTCGGCTATCCGCTTTTTACGCACCCAGGGCGAGAGGCAGGAAAATGATGAAGCCGCTCAGCGGCAGGGAGGCCAGCAGCAGCGCTGCGGCCAACAGCACGGAAATGACCTTGTTATCTTTGGGGGGAAACATGATTTTGCGTTTTCATAAGAATCGCCGTGCGATGCAGGTGTTACACAAACAGAGCTGAAAAATCTCTGGTTGATGCCCGAATCGCGCCTCCTTTCTGCTTTTTCAATACAACCTTTTCTCAAAGTCGGCCGAAAGTTGAATGAAATGTGAACTTTATGTCTAAACTGTAAACCAACTGTAGCACACAATTTACAAAAATGCAATAGCTTTTTTCAAATATTTTTCAATTTTTTTGCCGCCGTTTTGAGAAAAGCCGATCGCAGCAGCGCATATAGGAAAAAACCGCACGGGCACAGCTCATTCTGCACCCGTGCGGCCGTTTGTTTAGCCAAACAGACCGGTTACAAACTCGATGATCGCGCTTACGGTGTCGAGCAGGGTAGCGTAGGCGCCGCTGAAATCCGAAACGGTGCTCAAAACGCCGCTCGAAACACCCAGCAGACCGAGGATCACATCAAGGGTTTCCATCCTTTTTTCTCCTTTCCTGCGGCAAATGTGCACGTTGCCGCAAATGAGTTAGCCAAGGCTAACTGAATAGTATCACACCTTTGGCGCCCTGTCAAGATTCTTTTGCAAGAAAGGTGCAGGCGCCCAAAGGCGTTAAATGTCACCCGCCCTGCGGGGCGCCTTTTCCTCAAAGAGAAGGCGAGTCGTCCTATCGTTGTTGACCTTGCCCATGGAGGGAATGCAGAACCGATCCGTCAAATCTGGGAACCGCTTCACAAGTATATCAAAAAAGCACAGGCTTCTCTGTCGGAGTTGCCTGTGCTTTTTGAAGCTCAACAATATGGTTGCTTACGCAAACGGGTTTTCGGTTTTGTAGGGCAGCGCCTTCGGCTGATTGTAGGCGATATCCTTCACGCCGAGGTAGCGGAACACCTCATACAGCGCCTTGCCGAAGTGGCCGAACGCGACCGCGCCGTGGTGCGGGAAGTGCTTTTCGATGAGCACGTGGCGGTAGAAGCGCCCCATTTCGGGGATGGCGAACACGCCGATGCCGCCGAAGGAGCCGGTCGGCACGTCGAGCACCTCGCCCTGCGCGATGTAGCTGCGCAGGCTGCCCTCG
>CADBPL010000284.1 GCA_902796535.1 Oscillospiraceae bacterium | reverse complement strand
CGCATGGGAGATCCCCAGGATCTCCAGTTCTTTCGCGTTCAGCCCCACGCCGCGCAGCATCAGCCGGTTGCCGCGCAGCGCCTCGATGGAATTGATGCCCATGCCGCCCATCAGCTCCATGATCTCGTGCCGCCAGGCGTTCATCAGGTTGACGAGCCTTTCGCTGCCGAGCGCCGGGTTCAGCCGTTTCACCAGCTCCGGTTCCTGCGTGGCGATGCCCCAGTTACATTTGCCGCTCTGACAGGTGCGGCACAGGTGGCAGCCCAGCGCCAGCAGCGCCGCCGTGGCAATATAGCAGGCGTCCGCGCCCAGAGCAACGGCCTTGACCACGTCCGCCGCCGAGCGGATCGAACCGCCCGCCACAAGCGAAACGTTGTTGCGAATGCCCTCGTCGCGCAGGCGCTTATCCACCGAAGCCAGCGCCAGCTCGATGGGGATGCCGACGTTGTCGCGAATTCTTGTCGGCGCCGCGCCCGTGCCGCCGCGCAGGCCGTCAATAGCAATAATGTCCGCGCCGCTGCGGGCAATGCCGCTGGCAATGGCGGCAATGTTGTGCACCGCCGCCACCTTGACGATGACGGGCTTCTGGTACTGCGTGGCTTCTTTGAGCGAAAAAACCAGCTGCCGCAAATCTTCAATGGAGTAAATATCGTGATGCGGCGCGGGCGAAATGGCGTCGGAGCCTTCGGGGATCATGCGCGTGCGCGACACGTCGCCCACGATCTTCGCCCCGGGCAGATGCCCGCCGATGCCGGGCTTTGCCCCCTGCCCCATTTTGATTTCGATCGCCGCGCCCGCGTTGAGGTAATCCTCATGCACGCCGAAGCGGCCGGACGCGACCTGCACGACGGTGTGCGCGCCGTATTGGTAAAAGTCTTCATGCAGCCCGCCCTCGCCCGTGTTGTAAACGGTACCCAGCGCCGTTGCCGCCCGCGCAAGCGAGGCGTGGGCGTTGTAGCTGATCGAGCCGTAGCTCATGGCCGAAAACATGACGGGCATGGACAGCTCCAGCTGCGGCGGCAGATCGCACAGCAGCCTGCCGTCCGCCCCGCGGCGGATCGACGACGGCTTTTTGCCCAGAAACACCTTCGTTTCCATCGGTTCGCGCAGCGGGTCGATGGGCGGGTTGGTCACCTGAGAGGCATTGATGAGAATCTTATCCCAGTAAACCGGCAGCGGCTTCGGGCTGCCCATGGAGGAAAGCAGCACGCCGCCGCTCGCCGCCTGCTTATAAATTTCCTTGATGGTATCGTTTTGCCAGTTGGCGTTTTCGCGCAGGGTGCAGTTGCTCTTGACGATTTTAAGCGCGCGCGTCGGGCAAAGCGACACGCAGCGCTGGCAGTTGACGCACTTGCTTTCGTCGCTGAGCATGGCCTTGTATTCCTCGCTGTAAGCGTGCACCTCGTTGGCGCACTGGCGTTCGCACACGCGGCAGGCAATGCAGCGCGCCGGATCGCGGACCACTTCAAATTCCGGATAAATAAAATCAACGCTCATCAATACGCACCTTCTTCCACACGAACAATGACCGGCTCCCCGCCGGCGGGCGCATAAATGTGTTCGGCGTTCGGCTCCATGACGCGGATGGCCGCCTCCTCGCTGGCGATGAACACCCTGTCATCCTTTTCGCCGACCACCATCGAACGCAGCTTCAACCGGTCGTTGAGCGCCATCAGGCCGCCGTTGAAGCCCAGCACAACGGAAAACGGGCCGGTGATCAGCAGGCTCGGGAACACGGTGCGCAAATAGCGGAGCTTTTCCCGTTCATACGCGTCGCTTTTCCGCTCGATCGTGCTCCAGAACGGCGCGGCGATCACGTTGGCGGCCTCGGTCAGGGTCAGCCCCTGCCGGCGGATCAGATGATCGAGGATATAGGTGATCACCTCGGTATCGGTCTGGAGCGTGCATTGATAGCCGAACATTTCAATAAAGCGGCGGTTGGCGTCGTAGGAGGAAATTTCGCCGTTGTGAACGATCGACCAGTCCAGCAGCGTGAACGGGTGCGCGCCGCCCCACCAGCCGGGCGTGTTGGTGGGATAGCGGCCGTGCGCCGTCCAGCTGTAGGCCTCGTATTCCTCCAGCCGGTAGAACCGGCCGACGTCCTCGGGGAAACCGACCGCTTTGAACGTGCCCATGTTTTTGCCGCTGGAAAAAACGTAGGCGCCGGTCATTTCCGTGTTGATTGTCATCACTGTACGGACGACAAATTCTTTTTCATCCAGCTGCATTTCCGCCAGCACCGAACGCAGCGGCGTAACAAAATAGCGCCAGATGATCGGCTTGTCGGTGATTTCCTCGATCTTGCGCGTGGGAATGTGTTCGCCCGCCGCCACCTCGAACCGTTCTTTTAAAAACGCTTCGCAGCGCTTGCGCGTGTCGCGGCAATCAAAAAAGAAATGAAATGCGTAAAAATCCTTATATTCGGGGTAAATGCCGTAAGCCGCAAAGCCGCCGCCCAGCCCGTTGGAGCGGTCGTGCATGGGCTTCATGGCGTTGATAATGTCCTCCCCCGTCATGCGTTTGCCCTCGCGTGAGATCACCGCCGCGATCGCGCAGCCGGACGGGATCCTGACGAAGCCTTCCCTTAGCATATCGGTCACCTTCTTTTAAGTTTGGAAAATAAAAAAAGACGCCCGTTTCTGCGCAGAAAAATTCTGCACAAAAATGAACGCCTTTGCTCATTGACGGCATTATACACCGCGCCGAGCGATTTGTCAACAAAAAAAGCGGAGAAACCCATTTTTGCAGGCTGCGGCGAAAAAAGTTGCAAAAAGGGGTTGACAAGCCGGGAACGGAGGGCTATAATGGCTGGCGTAAAGGCAATGGCGTCTTTGAACGGTTCGGTTCAAAGGCGCTTTCTCTGTTTTACAACCATATTTTAAGGAAGGCAATGGCGTCTTTCATGTTGATGCAGCATGAAAGGCGCTTTCTCTTTGCCGAAAAAAAGAAAGAAGGACGAAACGATGAAAACGGTATCGGAAACATTCGGAAGCATGGTATTTGACGACAGAGTCATGAAGGCCACCCTCTCGGCGAAGGTGTACGCTTCACTCAAGCACACCATCGACGAAGGCGCGGCGCTGGATGCGGGTGTGGCCAACGCGGTGGCTGCCGCCATGAAGGACTGGGCCGTTTCCAAAGGCGCCACCCACTTCACCCACTGGTTTCAGCCGTTGACCGGCGTCACGGCCGAAAAGCACGACAGCTTCATCACCCCGTCGCCCGACGGCGGCGTGATCATGGAATTCTCCGGCAAAGAGCTGATCAAGGGCGAACCGGACGCGTCCTCCTTCCCCTCCGGCGGGCTGCGCGCCACGTTTGAGGCCAGAGGCTATACGGCGTGGGATCCCACCTCCTATGCGTTTATCAAAGGAAAAACCTTATGCATCCCCACGGCGTTTTGCTCCTATGCCGGGCACGCGCTCGACAAAAAAACGCCGCTGCTGCGCTCGATGGAGGCGCTGAACAAACAGGCCCTGCGTGTGCTGCGGCTGTTCGGCAACACCGGCGTCAAGCGCGTGGTTTCCTCCGTGGGGCCGGAGCAGGAATACTTCCTCATCACCAAAGAAATGTACGACGCGCGCCCCGACCTGCGCTTTTGCGGCCGGACGCTCTTCGGCGCGAAGCCGCCCAAGGGGCAGGAAATGGACGACCACTATTTTGGCGTGATCAAGCCGCGTGTGGCCGCTTATATGGAAGAATTGAACGAAGAGCTGTGGAAGCTCGGCATTCTCGCCAAAACAGAGCACAATGAAGTCGCCCCGGCGCAGCACGAGCTGGCGCCCATTTACACCACCACGAACGTGGCCACCGACCACAACCAGCTGACCATGGAGATCATG
>CADBPL010000283.1 GCA_902796535.1 Oscillospiraceae bacterium | reverse complement strand
TTCACGCGGGAGCGCATCAAGGGCAGCGAAAAGAAAAACTCCATCGTCGAAAACTTCAAGCTCATGTGGAGCAACCGCCCGTTCCGTCAGATTCTCATTTCGGGCGTTTTGTCCAGCCCCAAGCAGATCGTGATGATCGTGGCCATGACGCTGGTCAACTTTTATTACGCCAACAGCGATCCCACCAAAATTTTCAAATATTACGCCATTCTTGGCATCGGCCTGTTTGCCGGTCAGACGCTGATGATGGTTCTTGTGCCGAGCGTGGTCAAAAGAATTGAAAAAAAGACCTTCTACAACTGGTCGAATATCCTCAGCGCAATTCCGTTTGCCATGATCTTTGTCTGCTATGAGCTGGCGAGCGGCCCGAACGGCACGCACAACGTCGACACGCCGCTGTTCCTTTCGATCTATGCGCTGATGTTCACGCTGGCCGGCGCTTCGCTCGGCGCGGGCACCGTGCTGCAGTCGCTGATGATCGCCGACTGCATCGACTATGAAGAATACCGCAGCGGCTTAAGGCCGGACGGGGTTTTCTTCTCCGGCCAGTCCTTCATCACCAAGCTTTCCACCGGCATCGCCGCCCTGCTCAGTTCTCTGGGTTACTTCCTCGTTCACTTTGAAAAGGAAAACCGCGAGATCATGCTGGCTTACATGAGCAACGGCGGGGTTGCCCGCGAGAATCCGACGTTTGAACCCTTTATGATGATTATGTTTTTTATGGTTTCCATTCCGCCCGCCGTCGGCTGCATCCTGTCTGCGCTGCCGACCCTGCGCTACGCGCTGCCCGACGGGGAGCATAAGCGTATGCTCGATGAGCTGAATCAAAAACGTCAGGCTGAATCCCAAGCAGAATCATTATGATAAATATAAAAGGAGATGTTTTGCTATGAACAAACTGTATGCGTGCTATTGCCGCGGTTATCAGGCTGCTTTCCGCGTTGCCACCAAGGTGCTTGACTGGACCGGCCCCCGCCTGATTCAGGGCGCCGGCAGCGTCAAAAAACTGCCCTCCGTCATCAAGGCGGACAAGATCGACAACGTGCTCATCGTCACCGATAAGGTGCTCCACGGCCTCGGCCTGCTCGACAGCCTGAAAGCGGGTCTGGAAGAAAAGGGCATTGATTACGTGGTGTATGACGGCACGCAGCCCAACCCCACCATTCCCAACATTGAAGAAGCCCGGCAGATGTATCTTGACAACAACTGCAAAGGCGTTGTTGCGTTCGGCGGCGGTTCCTCCATGGACTGCGCCAAGGCGGCGGCTGCCCGCGTGGCAGTGCCCGACAAGAGCATTCCGCAGATGAGGGGCGTGCTGAAGGTCAGAGCCAAGCTGCCCACGCTTTACGCCATCCCCACCACGGCGGGCACCGGTTCCGAAACCACCATCGCCGCTGTTGTGGTCAACCCCGACACCCACGAAAAATACGCCATCAACGATATTTGCCTGCGTCCGAAGTACGCTATTCTTGACCCGGAGCTGACAGTCGGCCTGCCGCCGCACATCACCTCCACCACCGGTATGGACGCGCTGACCCACGCGGTCGAAGCCTTTATCGGCAGGAGCAACACCCTGCAGACCACGGCCGCTGCCGAAAAAGCGGTGCCGATGATTTTTGCCAACCTTGAAACCTGCTACAACGAGCCGAAGAACCTGGAAGCCAGAGGCAATATGCTCACTGCTTCGTTCTATGCCGGCATCGCGTTCACGCAGGCTTACGTCGGCTATGTTCACGCCATCGCGCACAACCTCGGCGGGTTCTACAACGTGCCGCACGGCCTGGCCAACGCCATCATTCTGCCCTATGTGCTGCGTTTCTACGGCGAGAGCGTTTATGATAAGCTGGCGCATCTGGCCGAGATCGCCGGCCTCGATGTGGCGGGCAAGACCCGTGAAGAAAAAGCCAACCTGTTCATTGATGAGATCGAGGCCATGAACCAGCGCATGAACATCCCCAGCGGCTTTGACTGCATCAAGGAAGAGGATATCCAGACCATCGCCGAGCGCGCCATGCTCGAGGGCAACCCGCTCTATCCGGTGCCCAAGCTGATGGACGTGGAGCAGTGCAAGGAGCTCATCCATTCCATGATGCTCTAAAAGCCTCCCGACAGAAACCGGCGGTTCCCGGTGGATCCGCCCGTGAAACACAGAACTGAGAAAAGACGCTTTACAAAAGCTTTCGGCTCTTGTAAAGCGTCTTATGTTTCGCTGGAATAATACTTTTTTGCCTGCGTGGTGAACATCTTATAATACTTGTCCTGCCGCGCCATCAATTCGTCATGGCTGCCGGATTCCACAATTATTCCGTGCTCCACGTAATGGATCACATCAAAATCCCGCACGGTCGACAGCCGGTGCGCGATCATCACCGTCGTGGCGTTTTTCGCCATTTCCGCGATCGTTTCCATCAGCTTC
>CADBPL010000282.1 GCA_902796535.1 Oscillospiraceae bacterium | reverse complement strand
TTCATAGTCGTTTTTGATCATGCGGTTGACGGCGCGGCAAAGGCCGGCGAGAAGGCCGGTGTAGCGGGCGGCCTTGACGGCGACGTTTATCGCCTTGTTTTCGCCGAACATGGCGGGCAGGATGGAATTGAGGAAGTTGTAGGTCTGCCTGGCGTCCACGTTGATCTTGCCGTTGAAGACATAACCGACCACGCTCACGCCCTGGAATGCAGAGCAGAGCGTCACATATTTTTCGATTTTTGAGCCGCCGAACTGGCCGACGTAAGCCAGACAGATCTCGCCGCCCTCGCTGTAGCTTTCGAGAATGATCTTGTCATGACCGGTCTCACTGCGCACCTGATCGATGTATTTGTCGAGCAGCTGGGCGTTGGTCAGCGGATCAAGGCGCCAGTCGTAAGCAAACTGATACCGGTGCGCCGGGTCGTTGTGGCTCTCTTTTTTGACAGGCGTGCTGGAGCCGGGCCTGATGTCGTAGACCGAATTGCCGTTTTCATCGCAGCGAAGCGGCTCAAACAGTTCACACGCCGCTTTGGTCAGCTTGCGCTCAAACACGCCGGTCGTGGGGCCGAAGAACATCAGCGGCAGATACGGCAGCAGATTGAGCACGGTGTTTTTGATCACTTCGTCATCGGGCGTGAACACGCGTTCCCGCGTGCCGTCTTCCTTGACCTGATACAGCGCGCCGCCGATGCCGTCGACAAAAACAACGGGCGTGTTTTTGCAGCTGCACCCGTTATCAACGGCAAAGCAGACCGCCGTGGCGGAAAAGACGAGCGCAAGGGTCAGCAGGACACAAAGCGTTTGTTTCATTCGGACTTTCATGGCTGATCGATCTCCTTACTTAATATAATTCAAGTTTTTCCTTGACAAAATCAGTGACGCGCTTCATCTGCTGAATTTCCATTCGGCAGGCTTCGCCGAAATCGGAAATGCTTTTGGCGCGCGAGGTGAAGCCCAGCTCCAGTCCCTCCAGACTCATGTAATACTTGGCGTTGATGGGATAAACCTGACGCTCGGTCACGGAAAAATAGCCGAGCACCGCCCCGACCAGTTCAGCCTTTTCGGGGTCTTTTTCAAAGTTGCGGCACAGCCACGCGTACAGCTCCGGGTGGAAATTCGCCATCACGCCCGAATAACCGGCGCAGCCCATTTTCAGGCTTTCCAGCAGGGTGGCGGCATTGGCGTTGAAAATTTTCAAACCCGTTCCCTGCACGGCGTCGAGCTTCCGGCGGATCATGGACAGATCGCAGCAGGTATCCTTCAAAAACGCGAAGCGGCCGGTGCGGGCAAGTCTGCCGAGGGTTTCAGGCTGCAACAGGCGCTTGTAGGGGTAAGGGCACTCGTAAACGCCAAAGACGGTGTCGGGCAGCGCGTTGAGGAACCGGTCGACGTTTTTCAAAAACACGTCGTCGCCCTCCTCCTGCGCGGCGAGGCGGTTGGAAATGAACACATACCCCGCGGCGCCCAGCTCAATGAACCGCTGCGCCTGATAAAGCTGCGTGTCGAGGTCATCCGCCGTATGGCCGGAGGCAACGACCGTCAGGTTCTTCGGGGCGTGCTCCATCACAAATTTGAGCAGCTCATAGCGTTCCTCAAACGAGAGGAAGAAGATTTCGCTGGACTGGCACACGGCAAAAACGCCGTCGCAGCCGCGGTCACTGTACCAGTTGAGGATCTGTTCCACCGCAGAATAGTCGATTTTGTTGTCATTCGTATACGGCGTGACCATGGTCGGATAAACGCCGCCGGGAATGGATCGGTCCATTTCGGACGCCTCCTTATTGCATCAGATTTTTTTGAGTTTGGAAAATTTTGCCATCAGCTTTTTGGTGCCGGTGGTTTCAAACGCGATCTCCAGCAGCGCGTCGTTGCCCATCTTTTTCACGGACAGCACCACGCCCTTGCCGAAGGTGCCGTGCTGCACGGCGTCCCCCGCCGCAAAGTCGATCACAGCCGGTTCCGCCGCCCTTCTGGGCAGGGCCGACGCGTTTGCTTTCTGCCCCGCCGGGCCGGAACGGGAATTCGGCGCTGACGCCCGCGGCGCAGGCTGCCCGCCGAGCGGGGACTTCGGCCGCTCGGAAAGGCCGGTTTCTTTGGTGAGCGATTTGGGGATTTCTTCCAGAAAACGGGACGGCCGGTTGAAGGTTGTGGAGCCGTAGAGCGAACGGGAGCGCGTTTTGGTCAGGTAGAGGATCTTTTTGGCTCTCGTGATGCCGACGTAGGCCAGCCGGCGTTCTTCTTCGATCTCGGCCGGATGGTAGACCGCCTGCATTCCGGGGAAAACGCCTTCTTCCATGCCGATGAGAAACACCGTGTCGAATTCCAGCCCCTTGGCGGAATGGATGGTCATCATCACCACACGGTCGTTTTGCTCGTTGAGGTTGTCGATATCGGTCATCAGCGCGACGTCCTCCAAAAAGCCGGTCAGCGTCGCCTCCTCATTTTCTTCGGCATAATGGTCAAGGTTGACGGCCAGCTCCTGAATATTCGCCAGACGGTCGGCATAGGACGCCGGATCGAGCGAAAGGGCGCTCAGATAGCCGCTGACCTTCATGCAGTATTCAAAGCCCTCGCGCAGCGACAGTTCTTCCCCTTTTTCAATGCAGTCCTCGATCATATCGGCAAACGCCGTGAGCTTGCCCGCCGCGCGGCTGAGCAGCGGATAATCCGCCGCGTTTTTGATCACGTCAAACAGGCTGACTCCGAGCTGATTGGCAATATCCGCCGCGTGCGCCACGGTGGCGTCGCCGATGCCGCGCTTGGGTTCGTTGATGATGCGGCGCAGGCGGATATCGTCCGCCGGGTTGTTGAGCACCGTCAGGTACGCGACGGCGTCGCGGATCTCCTTGCGGTCATAGAATTTCTGGCCGCCGAATACGGCGTAAGGCACCCCCATGCGCACAAACGCGTTTTCAACGCCGTTGGACTGGGCGTTCATGCGGTAAAGCACGGCAAAATCGCTGTATTTGCCGCCCCGCGCCACGCCGGCCAGCACCGTGTCGGCCACAAAGCGCGCCTCGGTCTGTTCATCGTAAGAGGTGTTCACAATGATCTTTTCGCCGCCGTTCCGGTCGGTCCACAGGTTTTTGCCCTTGCGCTGCGTGTTGTGGGCAATGACCGCGTTGGCCGCGTCAAGAATATTCTGGGTCGAGCGGTAATTCTGTTCGAGCCGGATCACAACGGCGTTTTTGAATTGGGATTCAAAGCTGAGAATGTTTTCGATGGTGGCGCCGCGGAACTTGTAGATGCTCTGATCGTCATCCCCCACAACGCAAAGGTTTTGGTGCGCCGCCGCCAGCAGGCTGACCAGACGGTACTGCGCGTGGTTGGTGTCCTGATACTCGTCCACCATGATATACTTGAACCGATGCTGATAGTATTCCAGCAGGTCGGGGTTGCGTTCCAACAAATAAACGGTGTTGACGATGATATCGTCAAAATCCATCGCGTCGGCTTTTTTCAGGCTGTCCTGATAGGCTTTGTAAAGCTGCGCGATTTTTTGTTTGGCAAAATCCGCCCCGGCGTCGCGCTCGTATTCTTCGGGCGTGATCAGGCTGTCCTTCGCGCGGCTGATCTCATGTAGGGCAAGCTTGTGCGAAATGAGCCGGTCGTCGATGTTCAGCGCGCGCTGGCATTCCTTCATCGCCTTTTTGGAATCGTCCGTGTCGTAAATGGTGAAATGGTTGGAAAAGCCGAGCCGCTCCCCGTCGCGCCGCAGAATACGGGCGCAGGCCGCGTGAAACGTCGCTGCCCAGATATCCTGCGCGTCCGCGCCGAGGAAAGCCTCCAGCCGCGCTTTCAATTCGCGCGCCGCCTTGTTGGTGAAGGTGATGGCCAGAATCTCCCACGGGCGGGGGGCGTTGACGCGCATGAGGCGCTCAATGGGCGCATAAGCGAATTCGTCGCCGTTGAGATAGGCCTTCAAATTGTCAAGGTCTTCCTGCCCGACCGTGCCGTAAACCACGTCGGACCGATAGGCCGAGCCGAACTTGATGAGGTTCGCAATGCGGTTGACCAGAACCGTTGTTTTGCCGCTGCCCGCGCCCGCCAGCACCAGCACGGGGCCGTCGGTCTGAAAGATCGCCTGACGCTGCCTGTCGTTCATGCGGCAGAACTGCTTTTCGATTGCTTTTTTTCTTAATTCGATAAATTCTTCTTGATACAAACCATACACCGCCAATCATGGTTATTGTACTATATTCAAGAAAAAAAGGCAAGAAAAACAAGAAAAACAAACATGAGAAAAAGAAAAACTTCATGCAGGGATCAAAACGCCTGCGTCGGGGTGATTCAGCAGCCGGGATCCGGGCAAAAGGCGCGTATGCCGTCGAGCAGGTCGCTGACCCCGTCCTCCGACAAAACACCCCGCCTGAGGGAAGGAGGCAAAAGCCCCGCCTCATCGTCGGCAAAATCCCGCTTCCACGCGTCGCCCGTGTAATACGCCTCGAGTTCGTCGGCCAGCGGGCGCAGCTTTTCCAGCGCTTCGACCGCGTCATATACCTGCCGCAGGGCGAGTGAAAGCGTGTGAAAAAGCGCTTCATAATGCGCGATGCGTTCTGTTTGGTCGTTCATCGGATCCTTCCTTTTCAAAAAAAAGACAGACCGGTGCACAGTCTGTCTTTTTTTGCGATCGTGATCAAAGTGAAATTTCCATTGCGCAGTTGTAAAGATCCTTATCGATGGTCTTGGTCATTTCCAGCGCTTCGTTGATGTCGTAATCGAGGATCTCCTCGCCCCTGGACACGACCACACGGTTGCTGGAGCCCTGAGAAAGCAGATGCACTGCTCTGTTGCCCATCTGGCTGGCCTTGACGCGATCCCGCACGGAGGGGGAACCGCCGCGCTGCATATGACCCAGCACGGTCGCTCGGGTCTCGATGCCGGTCTCCTCCTGAATGCGCTTGGCGAGCTGATCCACGGTGAGGCCGTCGCGGAAGCGGATGCCCTCGGCCATCATGATGATGAAGTGGTGCTTGCCGGTCGCTCTGGTGCGCAGGATCTTGCCGATGACGTCTTTTTCGATATCATAAGGGATCTCGGGGATCATGATGGCGGTAGCGCCCACGGCGATGCCGGCGTTGAGCGTGAGATAGCCCGCTCTGGCGCCCATGACCTCAACCACCGAGCAGCGGCTGTGGCTCTCGATGGTGTCGCGCAGGCGGTCGACCAGCTCCTGAATGGTGTTCAGGCAGGTGTCAAAGCCGATGGTGTAATCGGTGCAGACAATGTCGTTGTCAATGGTGCCGGGCATGGCGATGGTGGGCAGACCGCAGTTGGACAGATCGCGCGCGCCGCGGAACGAACCGTCGCCCCCAATGACGACAAGGCCTTCGATGCCGTGCTCTTTGGCGTTCTGAACGCCCTTGCGCACGTTGTCCATTTCACGGAACCCCACGCAGCGGGCGGAATAGATCTTCGTGCCGCCGCGGTGAATAATGTCGCAGACGTTGCGCATATTCAATTCTATGTAGTCGTTTTCAAGCAGGCCTTTATAGCCGTAGCGAACGCCGACGACCTCCATGCCCAGATAGCAGGCCGTGCGCACAACAGCGCGAACCGCCGCGTTCATGCCGGGCGAATCTCCGCCGCTTGTCAAAACACCGATTTTTTTCATTATGATCCTCTCCCTTTTTGGAAACAATTACGTAAAGTAGAAATATGATACGCCAATTGTCGAAATCTGTCAAGCGTTTTCCTTCACTTATTTTATCTTTATTGCACAACCACGTTTTCTGCGCCAAGCACCCGTCTAAGCTCCTGCAGCAGCGGCTCGTTGAGCGCAACGCCGACGCCGCGCGCGGCGTATTGCCGCGTGTCACGGCAATAATAGCGCACAGGGGTGCGGCCGTCAAAGATCGAGAGCAAAACGTCCGCTTTCTTTTTTGCCGCGCAGCCTTCGCTTTCCACCCGTAAAAACAGCCCGTGCGCCGCTTTCTTTTTTGGCTGCGCCGCTTCGGCGGGCGCCTCGGTCGGGCAGGGCGCGATCTTTTCGCACACGAGGGTCGGGTCGCGATCCTCCCGCAGGCTCAGCCGCCCGTGGATGAAAACAATGCTCGACGGCTGCAGCAGCGCGCGGTTTTCCGCCACGGTGCGCGGGAACAGGAGCACTTCGGCGCTGCCTGTCATATCCTCCACCGTTAAAAACGCCATTTCCTCGTTTTTTCGGGTCATTTTTTTCTTGACGCCGGTGATAATGCCCAGCACCCTGACCTCGTCGTTATCGGACAGGTTCTCCGCATCGGTCAGGTCAAACAGCCGCACGCAGCCCAATTGCTGCGCCAGCGCCGCATACTGCGCCATGGGGTGACCGCTGACGTAAAAGCCGACCACCTCTTTTTCGCGCAGCAGCCGTTCGTCCTGCGGCAGCTCGTCCACATCCGGCACGGCGGGGCCCTGCGGCTCTTCGCCGCCCATCAGGCTGAACAGGCTCATCTGCCCGCCCAGACTGCTGCTGCGCTCGGCGTCGAGCTGTTCGATGATAACCGGCAGCATCATCAGCATCTGCCGGCGGTTGAGCGAAAAGCAGTCCAGCGCGCCGGCATAGATCAGGCTTTCCACGGCGCGGCGGTTGAAGCCGCTGCCCTGCACGCGCCTGCAAAAAGAATAAAACGAGGTGTAAGCGCCGTTTTCCCGGCGTTCCGCCACGATCGTTCCGATCAGCGCGCGGCCGAGGTTTTTGATGGCGAGCAGACCGAACAGAATGCGGCCGTCCTTTGCGGTGAAGCCCTCGAACGAGGTGTTCACGTTCGGCTTTTCGACCCGGATGCCCAGCCGCTCGCATTCGCCGATGTAGCCGCTGAGCTTGGCTGTCTGGTCGAGCACGCTTGTGAGCAGCGCCGCCATAAACTGGCAGGGATAGTGGCATTTGAGGTAGGCGGTGCGGTAGGACACCAGCGAATAGGCCGCCGCGTGGGATTTGTTGAACGCATAGGAGGCAAACGATGACATATCGTCAAAAATGCTGTTGGCCACGGCGGGGTCTACCCCCCGCTCCTGCGCGCCGGCAATGAAGGTCTTGCGCTCCTGCTCCATCACGCTGTGCTTTTTTTTCGACATGGCGCGGCGCACAACATCCGCTCTGCCATAGGAATAACCGGCCAGCTCGCGGAACACCTGCATGACCTGCTCCTGATAGATCAGGCACCCGCGGGTAACGGACAGGATATCGCGCAGCTTTTCGGTTTTGTAGGTGGTTTTTTCGGGGTGCTTCCTGTTTTCGATATAGGTGTCGATGGAATCCATCGGGCCGGGCCGGTAAAGCGCGATGACGGCGATCAGATCTTCGAGCGCCTGCGGCTTTAAGCGCATGAGAACGCTGCGCATCCCGGCGGATTCAAACTGAAAGATGCCGTAGGTCTGGCCGACGGCAAACTGGTGATAGGTCGCTTCATCGTCGAGCGGGATCGTTTCGATATCAAAATCAGGCTCAGTCTCGCGCACCGCCTTTTGCGCGTCGTCGATCACTGTGAGGGTCTTCAGCCCCAAAAAGTCCATTTTGAGCAGACCCAGCTCCTCCAGCGCCGTCATGGTGTACTGCGCCACCACAAAATCGTCGCTCAGCGCCAGCGGCACATACTCCTTGACCGGGTCGCGCGTGATGACCACCCCCGCGGCGTGCTTGGAGGCGTGGCGCGGCATTCCCTCGATCTTCATGGCGTTGTCGATGAGTTCATGCACCGTCACATCGGCGTTGTAGCGCTCCATAAGGTCGGGCGAACGGTGCAGCGCCTTTTCGAGCGTGATGTTCAGTTCAAATGGGATCAGCTTCGCCACAGCGTCCACCGTGGCGTAGGGCAGGCCCATCACGCGCCCCACGTCGCGCACGGCGGCCTTGGCCGCGAGCGTGCCGAAGGTGACGATCTGCGACACGTGATCCGCGCCGTATTTGGCGATGACGTAGTCGATCACCTCATGGCGGCGCTCATAGCAGAAATCAATGTCAAAATCGGGCATACTCACCCGCTCGGGGTTCAAAAACCGCTCAAACAGCAGGTTATACTTCATCGGGTCGATGCCGGTGATGCCGATGCAGTAAGCGGCAATGCTGCCCGCGCCGGAGCCTCTGCCCGGGCCGACGGGGATGCCGTGCTGCCTGGCGTAATCGACAAAATCATGGACGATCAAAAAGTAATCGGTGTAGCCCATGCGGCGGATCACGTCAAGCTCGTATTCCAGCCGCTCCCGGTATTCCTCCGGCACGGCTTCGCCGTAGCGTTTAATCAAGCCCGCCCGGCACAGGGCGGCAAAATAGTCAAAATGATCCTGCCCGTCCGGCACGTCAAAATTGGGCAGCTTGGTGTTGCCGAATTCGATCTCCACATTACACCGTTCGGCAATTCTTTGCGTATTCTCAATGGCCTGCGGCACGTCGGCAAACAGCGCCCGCATTTCCTCTTCGCTTTTGAGGTAGTATTCTTCGCCCTCGAACGCCAGCGCGTTTTCTTCACCCAGCACGTGGTTGGTCTGAATGCAGAGCAGGATCTGCTGGATCTTTGCATCCTCTTTGCGGATGTAATGCGTGTCGTTCGTGGCAACGAGCGGGATGCCCGTATCCAGCGACAGGCGCTTGAGCAGCGGCAGAATGCGCAGCTCTTCACCGATCCCGTGGTTTTGGATCTCCAAAAAGAAATTGTCCGCGCCGAATATATCGCGGTATTGCAGGGCCAGGCGCTTTGCCTCGTCGTAATCCCCTGCCGTGAGCGCGCGCGGAATTTCGCCCGCCAGGCAGGCGGACAGCGCAATAAGCCCCTCGTGGTGGGCGGCCAGCAGCTCTTTGTCGACGCGGGGCTTGGAATAAAACCCCTGCGTCCACGCGTCGGACACGATCTTGATCAGGTTGCGGTAGCCCAGATCGTTTTCGGCCAGCAGCACCAGATGGTACCGCTCGCTGTCAACGCCGTGCACCTTGTCAAACCGGGAGCGCGCGGCCACATAGACCTCGCACCCGATGATTGGCTTGACGCCCTGCGCCCTGGCCTCCTTGTAAAATTCGATCACGCCGAACATGGCGCCGTGGTCGGTCACGGCCAGGGCGGTCTGCCCCAGTTCCTTTGCGGCAGCCACCAGCGGCCCGATGCGGCACGCGCCGTCAAGCAGGCTGTATTCGCTGTGCAAATGCAAATGGGTGAAGCCCATGACCCGACCTCCTTTATTCGTTTTCAGCAAATTCAATGATCTTGTTTAA
>CADBPL010000281.1 GCA_902796535.1 Oscillospiraceae bacterium | reverse complement strand
CGAGCTGGTGGCTTCGTCTAAAATCAGGATCGCGGGGTCGGCCAGAATGCTGCGCGCAATGGTCAGCAGCTGCCGCTGCCCCTGCGAAAGGTTGGTGCCGTCTTCCTCCAGCACGGTTTCATACCCGTCGGACAGGGTGTTGATGAAGTGGTTTACGCGGGCGGATTTGGCAGCCGCCATGATCTCCTCCTGCGTTGCGCCCTCCTTGCTGTAGGCGATGTTCTCGGCGATGGTGCCGTTGAACAGCCAGGTATCCTGCAGCACCATGCCGAACATGCTGCGCAGCGCATGCCGGGGAATGGAGCGGATATCGACGCCGTCAATTTTGATCGAACCGCTGCACACATCGTAAAAGCGCATGAGCAGGTTGACGATGGTGGTTTTGCCCGCGCCTGTCGGGCCGACAATGGCAATGAGCTGGCCGGGTTCAACTTCCAGATCGAACTCCTCGATCAGCGGCACGTCCGGCAGATAGCGGAACGAGACGTTGTCGAACGTGACCGCGCCCCTGACGGCGGGCAGAGCGCCGTTTTCATCAGGCGTTTCCTCCGTTTCGTCGAGCAGGTTGTAAACGCGCTCCGCGCTCGCAAGCGCGCTCTGAAGCCGGTTGGAAAGCCCCGCGATATCGACGATGGGCTGGGTGAATAATTTGGAATAGGTGATGAAGGAGGTGATCTTGCCCAGACTCATCAGATGATGCACGACCATGCGCCCGCCCACAAGGCAGACGATGACGTAGCCGATGTTGTTGACGAAATTGACAAACGGCATGATCATGCCGGAATAAAACTGCGCCTTGCGGCTGTGGCGGAAGAGCTTGCCGTTGAGCTGCTCAAAATCCTCGCAGGACTGTTCCTCGTGGTTGAACACACGGACGATCTTGTGGCCGGTGAACATTTCCTCAATGTGCGCGTTCAGTTCACCGGTCGTGCTCCACTGGCTGCGAAAATGCTTTTTGGAATGTCTGAGCACAAAGGCGGCGATGAACAGGCACGGCGGCAGCACGGCGGCGGAAATCAGCGTCAGCTTCCAGCTGGTGTAGATCATGATGCCGAGCACACCGAAAAAGGTGATGAAAATATTGATGAGCTTGATGATGTTGTCCTGCAGGGTCGAGTTGATGTTTTCCACGTCGTTCATAATGCGGCTGAGCAGCTCGCCCTTGGCCTGCTTGTCCAGATAGCTCAGCGGCATGTGAGAAATCTTGCTGTTGATCCGTTCGCGCAGGGAGCAGACGATTTTTTGCGCAACGCCCGCCATGGTGTAATGCTGAATGAACTGCAGGATGGCGCTGGTGAAATAAATGGCAAAAATGGTCAGCAGGATTCTGCCGATGGCCATCAGGTCGATGCTGCCGCCGGCTAACTTGACCTTGACCTGCTCATTGATCGCGTCAATGACCTGCCCCAGCAGGTTCGGGCCCATGATGGTGAGCGTCTGGCTGATGACGCCGGCGCAAATGACCAGGGTCACCAGCCCTTTGAAGGCGCCGAGCTCTTTGATCAGGCGCAGCGCGGTGCCGAAAAAGTCGGCCGGTTTTTGAAGGGGATCTCTGCGGCCGAAGCCGTCGGCGGCAGGCTTTTTGCTTTTTTTCTCATGTTTTTTCATTTTGCCAAATCCTCCTTCGTCAGCTGGGATTCGACAATTTCGCGGTAGACCGAACAGGTTTCGAGCAATTCGTCGTGCTTGCCCATGCCGCACAGCTTTCCGTCCTCCAGCACCAGAATGCGGTCTGCATCCAGAATGGTGCCGACGCGCTGCGCGACGATGATGATGTTGGTGTTTTTCAGGTTCTGCCGGATGTTCTGGCGCAGCATCGCGTCGGTTTTGAAATCGAGCGCGGAAAAGCTGTCGTCAAAAATCAAAACCTCGGCCTTTTTGATCACAGCGCGGGCAATGGCCAGGCGCTGCTTCTGCCCGCCGGAAAGGTTCGTGCCGTTTTGGGTGATCTCCAGATCGAGCTGCTGCTCATTGGCGCGGATGAAATCTTCCGCGCAGGCAATGCGCAGCGCCTCCCACATTTCCTCTTCGGTGGCGTCCGCCTTGCCGTAGCGCAGGTTGTCGGCCACCGTGCCGCGGAACAGGGTCGCCTGCTGCGGCACAAAGGCGATGCGTTCATGCAGATTGTGCAGCGTGGCGTCGCGCAGGTCGAGCCCGTCGAGCACGATCTGCCCGCAGCTCACGTCGAAAAAGCGCGGGATCAGGTTCACGAGCGTGGATTTGCCGCAGCCCGTGCCGCCGATGATGGCGGTCACCTCGCCGCCGCGGCATGCAAAGTCGATGCCGCTGAGCACCGGT
>CADBPL010000280.1 GCA_902796535.1 Oscillospiraceae bacterium | reverse complement strand
GCGGGCGCGTGCTCGCGCGAGGAGCCGCAGCCGAAGTTCTGCCCGGCCACGATCACGCTCGCGCCGCCTGCCACCTTGCCGGCAAAACCCGCGTCAAGGTCTTCCATGCAGTGCCTGGCGAGTTCCGCTTTGTCGGAGGTGTTCAGATAGCGGGCGGGAATGATCACGTCGGTGTCGACGTTGTCGCCGTAGCGAATGGCTCTTCCGTTGAATTTCATGGCGTTACACCTCCAAAGCGTTCGGGGAAATGAGCTTGCCGGCCACGGCGCAGGCGGCGGCGGTGGCGGGGCTGGCTAAATAAACCTGCGATTCCCTGTGCCCCATGCGGCCCACAAAGTTGCGGTTGGTGGTGGAAACTGCCTTTTCGCCCGCGGCTAAAATGCCCATGTAACCGCCCAGGCACGGCCCGCACGTTGGGGTGGAGACCACGCACCCGGCGTTGACAAACTGCTGGATCAGCCCCTCTTTGATGGCCTGAAGATAGATTTGCTGTGTGGCCGGAATGATGATGGCTCTCACGCCCTCGGCCACCTTGCGCCGCCCCATCACGGCGGCGGCACGGCGCAGGTCTTCGATGCGGCCGTTGGTGCAGGAACCGATGACCACCTGATCAATGAAAATATCCTCGTCGATCTCACTCACCGTTCTGGCGTTTTCAGGCAGATAGGGGAAGGCGACGGTCGGTTCCAGCTCGGATAAGTCGATTTCATACGTCGCTTCGTATTCCGCATCGGCATCCGCCTCAAAAATCTTCGGTTCGGCGGCGCCGTGTTCCTTTAAATAGGCGGCCGTTTTTTCATCGACCGGAAAAACGCCGTTTTTCGCGCCCGCCTCAATGGCCATGTTGCACACGGTGAAGCGGTCGCACATTTCCAGCGCTTTGACGCCGTCGCCGACAAATTCCATCGAGCGGTACAGCGCGCCGTCCACCCCGATTTTGCCGATGATGTACAGGATCAGGTCTTTTCCGGACACGTTCTTTTGAAATTTGCCGCGCAGCACGAAGCGAATGGCGGCGGGTACCTTGAACCAGACCTTGCCGCTGGCCATGGCGTAGGCCATGTCGGTGGAACCGACGCCGGTGGAAAACGCGCCGAGCGCGCCGTAAGTGCAGGTGTGGGAATCCGCCCCGATGACCAGATCGCCGGCGGTCACCAGCCCCTTGTCGGGCAGGAGCGTGTGCTCAATGCCCATTTCGCCCACGTCGTAAAATTTGTCGATGCCCTGCGCGCGGCAGAAGCTGCGGCAGGTTTTGCACTGCTCGGCTGCCTTGATGTCTTTGTTGGGCACAAAGTGATCCATCACCATCACGATGCGGTCGGGGTTCGTTGTTTTTTCGGCGGCGCGGTTGAATTCGGCAATGGCTGCGCTGGCCGTAATGTCGTTGCCCATGGTCAGGTCAACGTCGGCAAAAATCAGGTCGCCTTTTTTTACTTCTTCACGCCCGCAGTGCGCCGCTAAGATTTTTTGCGTCAAAGTCATTGGCATGGCTCATTCCTCCGTTTCACCGCTGAACTCAATGGTCATTTTGTTCAGCGCGTTGATGTAGGCGCGGATGCTGGCCTCGATAATGTCGGTGGAAAGGCCGCGGCCGTTCACGGTCTCGTCGCCGAAACGCAGCCTGACGACCGCTTCGCCGAGCGTGTCGCGCCCTTCGGATACGGCGTGGATGGTGTATTTTTCCAGCGAGTGCGGCTTGGGCTTCATGATGCGGTCAATGGCCTTGTAAGCCGCGGCGACGGGCCCGTCGCCCAGCGCGACCTCTTCATATTTTTTCTCGTCCTTGTGCATACGCATTACGGCCACGGAATTGGCGTCGTTGCCGGAATGCACGTTGAAGGAATCCAGCACATAATCGTTGAAATCGATCGTGCGGTGGGCCACAAGGGCTTCAATGTCGCTGTCGGTGACCACGCTTTTTTTGTCGCAAAGCTTTTTGAATTCCACAAAGGCCTCGTCCAGCTCTTCTTTGGTCAGGTCGATGCCCAGCTCGTTAAGCCGCTGCGCAAAGGCGTGGCGGCCGGAATGTTTGCCCAGCACCATTTCGTTTTGCTTGATGCCGATGGTCTCCGGCGTGAGAATTTCATAGGTGCGGCGGTCGGCCAGCACCCCGTGCTGGTGAATGCCCGATTCGTGCTTGAAGGCGTTTTTGCCCACGATGGGCTTGTTGAGCGGGATGGAGTTGCCGATGATGTTGTATAACAGCTTG
>CADBPL010000279.1 GCA_902796535.1 Oscillospiraceae bacterium | reverse complement strand
TTTTCGGTTTGCCGCGGGTTTTTTTCATGGTATCGTTCAACCCCCTGTCAGGTCGATTATTTCGGATACGTTCAAAGAAGAAAGGATGGCACGGTGTTGCCTAAAATTATAGGGGTTTTTTTTCATTTCGTCAAGCGTCGGCCGCGATAAATTAAAAGATTTTCTTTCTTTTAAGGAGCGGCTCCCCCCATGCCGTGAAGGATTGCCACATAACGCGCAAAACACAAAAACGACAGGTGATGCCCTGCCGCTTTTGTGTTCCCATTCGCAATATGTTCACAAAAAACATTTTGTCTATACAATATGTGCTCATTATACACGGGGAAAGCTGTTTTGTCAAGAGATTTTTACACAGTTTTCGGCAGAATTTCAGAAAATTATTCTCCGTTAAAGCACGTATCGTAAACCGGCTCCCGATGATAACCGTCATGGGGAGCGTTTGTTTGACGGCGGCCTTATGCCATTCATAAGCGGATGCGTGCTTGCCTCAGGCTTTTTTCACCCGAACCGACAGCAGCACATAGCAGCAGCCGGCCAGACCCGCGGAAATCAGCACCAGCACCGTCACCGGGTTCAGCGGGCGTTCCAGCAGCCGCGCCGGGCCGATGAAGCAGTAAAGCAGCAGAAAAACGCCGAACAGCAGCGGGCAGGCGGCCTGCGCCCCCTGCGCCGGGGGCTTGCCCAGAGGCGAAAGCGTTTTTTTGTTTTTGACGGTGAACCAGGCCGTAATGGCCAGCGCGAGCACGCCCGCAATCATGGTGGCGGGCAGCACGGCTTTTTCGCTCTGCGTGTCGATGCGCGAAAAAACGACCAGCACGGGCGCAAGGCAGAAGGTGCAGAAAAAGCTGAGCACCGCGACGGCTTTTTTGAGAATTTGCGGCAGCCCCTTCAGTTCAAACAGCGTGACGTTGTTTTTGAGCTTTTGCCCGGCAAACGGCAGCAGAACCGAAACGGTGAACAGCCCGAACAAAAAGCCGGTGCCGTATTCCCAGAACGACCAGTTGTTTTCGGCCAGCGCCTCGGGCGCGTTGGGGGATGAGCCGAGCAGGATCAGCACGTCGGCGGCGGTGATGGAGACCGCCATGGCCGAACAGATCAGCGCCGTGATCGCCGCGCCTTTTCTGTCGCGGAAGCGGGCGGCGAAATAAACGATCAGAACCAGCGCGCCGAACGCCGCGCCGAGGATGGCGCAGCAGGTGAAAAAGTTGCGCCCGCCGGGGATCTCTTTGATTTTGAGCTTCATCGCTTCGCCGTTGACGGAAACGGCAATTTTTTTGCTCTGATCGCCCAGACATTTGAGCAGCAGGCTTTGCGGCGTGCGGTCAACGCCGTAGGCGCTCAGCCCGTCTTCAAACAGCCTGACCGCGGGCGGGCAGATCAGCCGGTAGACAAACGGCGCGGCGGTGAATTTGAACAGGTACCGCGCCGCGTAAAACACGGCGGTTCCCTCCAGCGCGTGGAAGATGTGATATTTTCGGTCGGAAAAATACATGGCGAGCATCATGCCGAACAGCGGCAGCCAGCCAAAGCCGAGCAGCAGCATTGTGACCACGCCGGACACGGGCGAAACGGCAACCTCGGTCACGACCGTTTCGCCGGGGAACAGCCCCGTGGCCGTGAGCGCGCCGGTGAGCTGATGGTTGACGGTGCCCCACCCGCCCGCAGTGACCGCGCCCGCCAGCGCGGCGAGCGTGACAAACGGCAGGTTCACTTTGTTTTTGCGCGGGAACAGCCACACGAGGAACAGCAGCAGCACGGTCAGCACACAGTACATGCCGAATGAGCCGCCGAACCCGTGGTCGCCGCGCAGGCGCCACATAATGCCCGTGAGCAGCGCCGCCGTCAGCGCCGCCAGAACGGCGGACAGCCCGTCGTTCACGCGGTTTTGCGTCCTGTCTTTCATAATCGCCTTGCGATTCAGAATTCGCACAAACAGAGAAAAAATCTCTCCCCTTTGCGCCCGAATCGCGCCCCCTTTTCCGTTTTAGCTCATTATAGCAAAGTTCTTTTCTTTTTTCAACGCCGAAGCCGCGAAAAAAGTATCTGCCGAAAAAGCAGATAAAACTTGAACCGCGCGCCGATCAATGCTATAATTCAACTGAAAACAGGCTGTTCCGGCGCACGGGAACGGTCGAACAGAAAAGAGGTTAAAGCCGCTATGAAAAAATGCCTGAGCATCTGCCTGACGGTCGTTTTGCTTCTCGGCATGGCCGGTCTGCCGTGCTACGCCGCGCCGCAGGTCAACTGGATCATCACCAACCCTTATGACGAAGTGGACTGGGACACGTGGGGCAATTACAAATTCCAGCCGCATTGCCACACCAACGCCAGCGACGGGTTCCCCACCATCCACGAGTTCGTGCA
>CADBPL010000278.1 GCA_902796535.1 Oscillospiraceae bacterium | reverse complement strand
TGAACCCCACGATTACTGCCGACGAGGGTGCGGAATACACCGTTAAATACGAGTCCTCCGATGAGAAAATTGCAACCGTGGACGCAAACGGAAACATCACCGGTGTAAAGAGGGGCACGGCGAATATCACCTGCATCATTGCCGACGAAGCCAACAACACCGTCACCGATACATGCAAGATCACCGTCAAATATTCGGTGTTGCAGTGGATTATCAAAATCCTGCTCTTCGGCTGGATCTGGTATTGATTTCTTCCCTCTTCTTCAGAGCTTTCTGACCGACAGGTGCACAAGAATGTGTGCCCTTCCTGAAAGGCAGTTTATTAGCAACCACAATTATAATACAACAGCCGTACCGGCTCTGAACAGAACCGGTACGGCTGCTTGTTATCCGTTCCACACCGCGGGATAGATTTCCCGCACGGTGAGCTGCATGGGGTAGGTTTCGGCGACCGCCTGATCGTAGCGGATGGTGACGACGTCACCCTCGGCAAAGTGCATATCCGCCGAGCCGCTGAGTCCGCTGTAATCGGCGGTGTACGCGCCCGATTTCAGCTCGCCGCCCCTGGCCGGGTCATACCTGTGAAGCGTGAGCAGCGTGCCCTGCACCTGTTTGACGATGAACGTGTTGGTGATCGTCGTGCCGGTTCCTGTCGTCGGAATTTCCGCTGCGGTTGTTTCGGCGGGCGGGTTCGCCTGAGTCGTTTCGGCGGCGGTCGGCATGGTCGCCGCCTGCGTGGGCTTTGGCTTCGTCGGCGCTTCGGTCGGGGTATGAACCGGCGCGGTGGTCGGTTCGGGCGGCGTTGTCGGCTGAACTGCCTGCGAGGTCTGCGCAGCCTTTTTGGTCGGTTCGGAACCGCCGACCGCCTTGTCGTCCAGCTCCACAGTGCCCAGGCAGTCGCCGCCGTCAAACGGCCAGGCGCAGATGCGTTCGGTCGACGCGGTGTAAAGCGTGTTGCCAATGAAGGTGCCGCGGTCGATGCCGTCCTCGGGGTAATAGGCGGTGGTATAGGAGCCGTCCGGTTCATAGATGGGGTAACCGCCGCCGTTGCTCTTATGGTTCGTGAACGTGCCGAGCAGCTTCAGCCTGCCGTTTTCCACCGAAAGCGTGCAGAAGCGGCGTTCGTAATAATCATGGTGGCTCTCATACACCAGCCCGAAACGATTCTGCGCGCTGTTATCCGTGAACGAATGGTGGTCTTCCCCGACGATGCTGCCGGCATGGGGAATGACCAGCTTGTCGATCTCGCGCAGCGCGGTCGGATCACTGATGTCGAAGAGCGAAAGCTTCAGCCCGTCGGTCGCGCCGTCCTCGTCGCCGTCGGTTCCCACACCGATGAGATAACCGTTGAACGGGTGCAGATAGCTGGAAAAGCCGGGGAGCTTAAGCTCGGCCACGATCTTCGGCTTCTTCTTATTGGAAAAGTCGATCACGAACAGCGGGTCGGTGCGTTCAAACGTGACCACATAGCCGTACTGCCCGATGTAGCGCACGGAACGGATGGTTTCGCCCGGCGCGATGCCTTCGATGCTGCCGATCTCTTTCAGGTTCTCATCGAGTACCGTGATGCGGTTGGCAAGGCCGCTCTTTCTGTCCGAGCCCGTGGTGGCCACGCGCAGCGTGCCGTCGGCGGAATCGAGCGAAAAGGAATTGTTCAGCGTGCCCGGCACGGAGCCGGTGTTTTTCAGGGCAACGGTCGCGCCCATGAAGCTGAACTCATAAATCGTTGTTTTCACCTCATAAAACGACGACATGGAGGAGTAGGCGGAGGCTTTGGCGCTGTCATAATCGACCGCCGCTACGAAAAGCTGCTTTTCAGTGCAGTAAACGGTGTCGCCCGCGCCGAGGATGGCGAAGGTGTGCGGGTTGCTGCCCGCGAGCGTGTCGAGGTCGAGCGTGGTGATGACCAGATAGCGGTCGGACTGGCTTTGGGGCATGATGGTGATGCACGCGGCGTCGAGCGGCTGCGAATCGCCGCCGTCTATTTTCGTAGTCGGCACCACGTCCTCATATCTGGCGTAGCCGCCTCTGGTGTTCAGATCATAGATCGGCACGCTGTCGTTGGACAGCACCACAAGGCGGTTGCCGGTCAGGCGGCTGTCAAACAGCCAGCCGTCCTGCTCCACGGTTTTGAGCAACTTCGGCGCGGTTCGGTCGCTCACGTCGAACACCCGAAAAACCGTGTGCTGTTCCATCTGCTCATAGGCCGTGCTCAGCAGCACCAACAGATCATCCTTGTAAAAAAGGCGGCTTTCGGTTCCGTTTTTGGTGTGCGGCTCAATGCGGCTGACCTGCCGCATGGTTTGGGTGTCGACGATGCGCACGGTCAGATCGTTGGCCGCATAGTAAAGATAGCGCCCGTCGTTTTCGATCTTATCCTGTTCGTCCACATTTTCCACCTGCGTGTTGGTCTTGCCGACGGCGGCGGAATTGACCGCGCCGGTCGCGCCGTCCTCCAGCGCAAAGCCGTCCGTCACGACGTCGGCGCTTTTTTCATAGACCACCCTGCCGTAGTGGAAGATGTTGCGCTGTTCTTTGTCGTATTGCGCCCGCAAAGCGGTGAAATAATCGGTGATGTCCTTTTGCGTGGTGCCCGAAAGCGGGCTTTCAGCCGAGGCGATCGCCTTGGGAATGCTGCGCACCCGCGGGCGGTTATAGAGCCGAAAAGCCGCGGTCACGCCGATGACCACCGCCAGCACCGCCGCCATGGCGCGCACGGCGCGGAACGCGACGACCTTGCCTTTTTTCTGTTTTGGCTGTTTTTCTTCGAGCAGCTCGGTCACGCCCTCGGCCGAAAGCGTTTGGGGCGTTTCGATTTGTTCGGCGAGCGGCTCAAGCTCGTTTTGCAGTTGAAGAATGTCGTTCTTCGGTTCCTTTTTCATTCTTGTTCCCCTTCTCTCAAGGTTTTCAGCGCGCGTGAGATTCTGGTGCGCACCGCGCCGTGGGTCATGCCCGCCATGCGGGCAACCTCTTTGCCGCTGTAACCGCCCACCACGCTGAGCAAAAGCAGCCGCCGGTCGGTTTCGTTCAATCGGGCAAGCAGCCGGGCCGTTTCCATGCTTTGCAGCACGGCGGCAGCGTTATCCTCCGCCGCTATGTTCCGGCTTTCCTCCGGGTCGATGAAATCAGCCTCATACTTTTCTCTTTGCCCGCGCTTGCAAACCGCGTAGAGGATCTTGAAAAGCCACGCTTTCACCTTTTCCGGTTTTCTCAGCCCGGCAATGCCCCGGTAGGCCTCCAGCGCGGCCTCCTGCACGGCGTCCTGCGCCGCTTCCCGGTCGCCCAGGCAGAACAGCGCATAGCGGTACATCTCCGGCGAAAACTGCGCGAACAGTTCACCGAACGCCGCCTTATCCCCTTTTTTGGCCGCTTTCGCTGCGGCGATGGTTTGTTCCATGGCGTTTACCCTTTCCTTTTGTCTGGCATTCGCTGCTGTGATCCGCAAAACGCTTTGATCAATTCAGCGCCGCCTTCTTGAGCCGCTCAATTAAATAGTGTGGCAATGAATGAAAAATGTTACAGTG
>CADBPL010000277.1 GCA_902796535.1 Oscillospiraceae bacterium | reverse complement strand
TATATGCCCCGCGCCAGCTTCAACGAGCTGGTGGCGCGGCAGGATGAGGCGGGCGAAAAGCCGTTCAAAAACCCGCGCAACGCGGCGGCTGGCTCCCTGCGGCAAAAGGACAGTGCCGTGACCGCCGGCCGCAAACTCGATATGTTCCTGTTTAACGTTCAGCAGCTTGAGGGTGAAACGCTCACGTCGCACAAGCAGTCGCTCGATTATTTAGCTTCTCTCGGCTTTCACACCGTGCCGGGCTATTGCCGGGTGGATACCATCGAAGCAGCCGTTGAGCAGGTGCGCAAAATCGGCGAAAGCCGCGATTCGCTGCCCTATGATATCGACGGCGCCGTGATCAAGGTCGATGATTTTGCGCAGCGCCGCGCCATGGGCAGCACGGCCAAATTTCCGCGCTGGGCGATCGCGTTCAAATATCCGCCCGAAGAAAAGCAGACCGTTCTGCGCGATATTGAAATTGCCGTCGGCCGCACGGGCGTGCTCACGCCCACGGCGGTGTTCGACCCCATTGAGCTGGCGGGCACCACGGTCAGCCGCGCCACGCTGCACAATCAGGATTTTATCGACGAAAAAGGCATCGCTTTGGGCGACACCCTTTTGGTGCGCAAGGCGGGGGACATCATCCCCGAGGTGCTCTCCGTTACGCAGCACAGCGGGAATGAGCCGTTCCGTATTCCGTCTGTCTGCCCCTCCTGCGGCGCGCCCACCGTGCGTGAGGCCGAGCAGGCCGCCGTTCGTTGCACCAATTCCGACTGTCCGGCCCAGCTGCGCCGCAGCCTGATCCACTTCTGTTCACGTGACGCGATGGATATCGAGTTTCTGGGCGAAGCGGTGACCGATGCGCTCGTGGATGCGGGGCTGGTCAAGGGCGTGGAGGATATTTACCGCCTGACCGCCGAACAGCTCAAAACGCTGGAAAACTTCGGCGAAAAATCGGCGGATAATCTGGTGAACGCCATCGAAAAATCAAAGCAGAACGATTTATATAAGCTCATTTTCGGCTTGGGTATCCGCCACATCGGCCAAAAATCCGCCAAGCTGCTGTGCGATCATTTCCGCACCATGGACGCTATCGCCGCAGCTACGGCTCAGGAGATCGCCGCCATCGAGGGCTTCGGTGAGATCATGGCGGAAAGCGCGGCGCAGTATTTTTCGCTGCCGCAGACCCAAACGCTTCTGGCCAACTTAAAAGAGCTCGGTCTGAATATGTGCTCTCTGCGCGAAGTCGAGCGCGATATTTTTGCGGGCAAGACCTTTGTGCTCACCGGCACGTTGCCCACCTACACCCGCGCCGAAGCAGGCGCACTCATAGAAAAATACGGAGGAAAGGTGTCTTCCTCCGTATCAAAAAAAACCGATTATGTGCTGGCGGGCGAAGAGGCCGGCAGCAAGCTGAAAAAGGCGCGTGACCTTGGCGTGACCGTGTTGAGCGAAGAAGAATTCATCGCCATGCTCTCATAACGTGCCGTTATAAAATGCCTGCACGAACCAAACGGTTTTGGCTTCAAAGTGCTGCCCGTCGAGGTAGTTGAGCAGCCCCGCGTCGGTGGTGAAGGCAAACTGCAGGCGGTAGGAATACAGGCACTGTTTTTTGTAGCCCTTTTCTTTGTTGAGCGCGTTGGTGCCGTATTTGCCGTCGCCGAGCAGGGGGTGCCCGATAAAGGCGAAATGCGCGCGGATCTGATGCGTGCGCCCGGTGAGCAGCTCCACACGCACTAAGCTCAGCCGGTCTTTTTCGTCAAGCACCTCATACCGGGTGCGGATCTTCTTCGCGTCCGGGACGGGGCTGGCGGAAACGGTGACCTTGTTCTTTTTTTCGTCTTTCCAAAGGTAAGCCGTCAGCGTGGCCCGCGGCTTGTCAAAGTGGCCGTGCGCCAGGCAGAGATAGGTCTTGTTCACCTCTCTGTCCTTGATTTTTTGATTGAGAATGCGCAGGCTTTCCGCGTTTTTGGCGGCGATGACAATGCCGCCGGTGTTGCGGTCGATGCGGTTGGCAAGGGCGGGCGTAAAGGAATTTTCCTTTTCAGGTTCGTATTCGCCCTTTTCAAACAGATACCGTTCGACCCGCGCGATGAGCGTATCGGTGTATTCGCTGTCGTCCGGGTGGCACAGCAGCCCGACTTTTTTGTCGAGCAGCAGAATATTTTCGTCTTCATACAGAATATCCAGCTTTTTCGACGCGCTCATAAAGTCATATTCTTTTTCGACCGGTTCAAAAAATTCGTCGTTGATATACATCTCGATCACGTCGCCGGTTTGCAGCCGGGTCGAGATTTCGCCGCGCCTGCCGTTGATCTTGATGCGCTTGGTGCGGATATATTTATACAGCATACTCTGCGGCAGGCGGGGCACGGCCTTGGTCACAAATTTGTCCAGCCGCTGCCCGGCGTCGTTGCCGTTGACCGTAAAGCTTTTCATTTCGTTTTCACACTCCGAACGTTCGATTAAAAAATCATATCACAAAATCACGGATTTTACAAGGATAACAGTATGGATCATTTTGTGCTTCATTCCAAATTCAAACCCATGGGCGACCAGCCGCAGGCCATCGCGCGGCTGGTGGACGGCGTCAACAAGGGCTATGAGGAACAAACGCTGCTGGGCGTGACCGGTTCAGGCAAGACCTTCACCATGGCGAACATCATTGAGCAGGTGAACCGCCCCACGCTGGTGCTCGCCCACAACAAAACTCTCGCGGCGCAGCTGTGCACGGAGTTCCGTGAGTTCTTCCCCGAAAACGCGGTGGAATACTTCGTGTCTTACTACGATTATTATCAGCCCGAGGCCTATGTGCCCACGACCGACACCTACATCGAAAAGGATTCCGCCGTCAACGACGAGATCGACAAAATGCGCCATTCCGCCACCTGTTCGCTCGTCGAGCGGCGCGACGTGATCATTGTGGCGAGCGTGAGCTGCATCTACACGCTGGGCAGCCCGTTCGACTACAAGAATATGCTCATCTCCCTGCGCCCCGGCATGACCAAAAGCCGCGACGCGCTGCTGACGAAGCTGGTCGATATCCAGTATGAGCGCAATGACGTCAACTTTGTGCGCAACAAGTTCCGCGTGCGCGGCGACGTGGTCGAGATCTTTCCCGCCTATTCCAACGAAAACGCCATCCGCGTGGAGTTTTTCGGCGATGAGATCGACCGCATCACTGAGATCAACGCCCTCACCGGCGACGTGAAGGCGGTGCTCAACCACGCCGCCATCTACCCTGCGTCGCACTACGTTATCCCGCGCGACAAGATGGAGCAGGCGATCGGCCGTATCGAAAAGGAGCTGGCCGAACGGTATGACTATTTCGTTTCCGAGGGCAAGCTGCTGGAAGCCCAGCGCATCAAGCAGCGCACGGAATACGATATGGAAATGCTGCGCGAGACCGGTTTTTGCAAGGGCATTGAAAACTATTCCCGCGTCATTTCCGGCCTCCCGCCCGGATCGGTGCCGTTCACGCTGCTCAACTATTTCCCCGACGACTTTCTGCTTTTGGTCGATGAATCCCACGTCACGCTGCCGCAGGTGCGCGGCATGATCGGCGGCGACCGCGCGCGCAAAAAGAATCTGGTCGATTTCGGCTTCCGC
>CADBPL010000276.1 GCA_902796535.1 Oscillospiraceae bacterium | reverse complement strand
TTCGTCCATGATGAACAGAGCGCCGTATTTGTCGCAAAGCGCGCGAACGCCTTTGTTGTATTCAAAATCGATCGGGCGTGTGCCGCTTTCGGGGCCGACCGGCTCCACAATCACGGCCGCGGTGCCGCCGCGCAGCTTGTTGCACTTGAGCATCGTTTCAAGCATGTTCAAATCGTTGGGGCGCACTTCGTCCGTCGTGGCGTAGCAGCCGCGCGGAATGCCGTGCGATTCCAGGAACGAACGGCTGCCGGGGATCTTCAGGCCGTAAACCATCTGATCGGACCAGCCGTGATAGGCGCCGCCGACCTTGATGATGCGCTTGGCCTTGGTGGCGTTGCGGGCCACGCGGATGGCGGCCATGACCGATTCCGTGCCGGAACCGAGCATACGGAACATTTCGACGTTGGGCATATGCTTGTTGATTTCTTTGGCAAGCAGAAGCTCCGCCTCATGGAACAGACCCGTGACGGGGCCGCAATCTTTGATCAGCTCAATGGCCTTGTCGCGCACGGCGGGGTAATTGCTGCCCAGAATCGTCGGGCCGCCGGCCTGCAGGAAGTCAATGTACTGATTGCCGTCGCGGTCGTAAAGATAAGCGCCGTCAGCCTTGACCACGCAGATGGGGAACGGATAGTTAAACGCAAGGTTGTGCTGCACGCCGCCGGGGATGAAGTTTTTCGCTTCGGTGGTGATCTCCTTGGATTTGGCGCACTTCGTTTCAAAATAATCAAGCACGCGCTCGAGTTCATCGTCAGAAATGCTGTAGATGGGTTTTGACGTCAGCTCACCAAGCTGTTTGTAAATTGATTTTGCGTCCTGCCATTTTGAAATGGCGTAACCGTTGCTCATAAAGCAATACCTCCAGTTTTTTGATGTCGTTTTTCGATCGTTTTGTTTTTCGCTTATTGCATATATTTATTAAATTATATTCTTTTCGTTGTGCCGTGTCAACGAAATTGAGTGAATTTCATTTTTTCTTAACTTTGAGTCACCGTTGATGAAATTGATAGCGCACATTCTGACGGATGTTTTTCCTCTTTTTTTGGTTGTCTCGCGGGGGAATGCAGTGCTTTGCCTGTGTTTTTGACAGGAATCGACAAAAACTTTTTTACAGATTGTTATCCCGCAGCGCTTTGGCAAAAGCCATTTCACAGGCAAAACGGCGTAAAACAGGCGAAAAACGCTGAGTTACTCACATTTTCCACAGGGTTTTCCACACGGAAAAATGTTTTTCACTATACAAATGGTAAATGTCAAAAACTTTTCAACGCGCCGTCGGGAATAATTGATCGGCCGGCGGTCAACAATATGGTTGCGTTTGAGCAGGAAGTAACGCTGAAAGATCGGCGCTTACTTGACGGGAAAGGAACGGAATGATGATAAAAGGAATCAACAGACAGGTCATTGAAATCAGCGAAACAGGCGGAGAGTATTTTGAAAAGGTGATGTTCTTCGTCAAGCCCGAATGCGTCAGCGTCAGCGAAGGCAAGCTGCGGGAGCGCGCCAACGCCATTGCCGAAGCGGGCGGAAAACCGCCGGCAACCAAGGTTTGCCGTTCCCGCTGGGTGAAGGCGCTTTGGTTCCTGGCTGCCGCCGCCTGCGGGGCGGCCGTGACGGCGGCGCTGACTTTTTTGCTGCGATAGGGCGAAAGGAGAAAGCGCATGACGTTTGACAAAAGCGACCGGCGCGCCAAGGCGGTGCGCAACAGCCGAAAAATCGAAAACATGGTCAGGCTTTGGGAGGCAGGGGAGGAGATCGACCCCATGGACGTGCTCGGTTCCTATCGGGGGCGCCCATATGATGCGGACGAGCTGACCCCGGAACAGGACACGGACGAATAAGGCAATGCCGCGAAAGGAGGAGAAAGCATGAAAACACGAATTGCCATGATCGGGTTGAGTATGGCGTGCCTTTCGGCGCTGCTGACGGGATGCGGCAGCGAGAAAATGAAAGAAGCCGAAACAACGGTGGCGGACGCGCTCACCACGATCAAGGAGGATATTGAATCGCGCGCGGACGATCTTTCGCGCGATGTGGACGACCTGATCGATCTGCCCGATGCGAGCGACGGCATGATCGAATCGACCACCGTGCAGTGACAAAGCAGAAACAGAAAACCGTGACAGTCGTGGGAGGCTGTCACGGTTTTTGCTTTGTTTAATCGACGATCGGCTTTGCGGTTTCCGTTTCAACCACGGGCAGCGGATCGGTAACGGGTTCGGTTGCCTGTGTGGTCGGCGGATTGGTCTTGTTTTCTTCGGCGGCCGCAGTGGAAGAGGTGGTTTCAACCTTTTTGCTCGTCGTAGTTTTCTTTGCGGTCTTGCGATCTTCGTCTAAATAGCGCCATACGAAGTCCACGGTGTTGCCGTTGACCTTGTAGGTTTCGGCGCTGTTCTTGTTGATGGAGCCCTTCTTGAACTGGTTGCCGTCGATATCCTTGATCTTTGTCAGGGCATTGACGAACAGGGAGCGTTCCTTCGCGGTGTGGAAGGTGATCTTGCCGATCATGGTCAGCTCGGAACGGTCAGAGAACTTGGCAAGCTTGCCGGGCACGAAGGCGGTGATCCACCAGTGCGGGGCGTAGGGGCGGGTGAACAGCTCTTTGCTGCCGCTCTTGCTGTTGCGATACAGCGTCATCTGCATCTTCATTTCCATATCTTCGGTCGCGCATTCGTAGTGATTGGTGCTCTTGGCTCTATCCTTGTAATACAGACCGATTTCGGAACCGATGAAGATCCAGCCGTACTGGCCTTTCCACATCTGGATCATCCAATCGTATTTGCCGTAGGTGTACTTCACACGGACGGTGTCGTAATAAAGAACAGTGAAGGCGGCGCCGATATCGTACAGGCGGTTAAAGCCGAATTTTCTCTGCCACGGATTATCGTCGGTGTAGAAGTAGTTGCCCGCTTTGGAGTAGGAGTAGCTCAGCACAACGCTGCCGTCGGGTTTCACGATGTTTGCCGAACCGTCTTTGTTGTAAACGAGGCGGGTGTTGCTGCTGGCCTTTTGGCTGGCTTTGACCTTGGCTGTCGTTGCGGCGGCCTTTTTGGTTGTGGCTTTTTTGGTGGCAGCCTTTTTGGTCGTGGTGGGGGTGGGCTTCTGGGTAACTGCCTTGCCGTTGGCTTTGGTCACTTTTTGACCCTTGGCGTTGGTTTCGATCACGGCCTGCATGGTGACGCCCTTTTTGTTGGTCACAAGCTGGATCGGTCTGCCCTTGGCATCGGTCATCTGAGCCTTGGTTTTGGATGCGGTTTTGCTTTTGGATGTGGTTTTGCTTTTGGATGCGGTTTTGCCTTTGGCGGCAACCGGGAGGTTGTTGGCTCCGTCAGCTGCGACGGTGCCGGTCTCTTCAGCGGCAGGCTCATATTCGAGCAGCTCGACAGCTTCTGCATCGTTTCTGGCAGCGGCTACCGTGGTTCCTTCCGCCTTGCTGAGGATTCTCTGGCTTGCGATTACGCCGCCGGAAACAAGACCCGCCAGAACGACGGCGCCGGCAACGACGTAGAGGATCAGATTCTTCTTCATTCTATCACGCTCTCCTTTTCAGATTGAATTTCAAATGGTTTTTCTTTATCAATAGTTCGGCCGGTAACCATAGTATAGCAAACGTTCACAATTTAGTCAAACATTTTTTTTAAAAAAATGCAAGATTATTTGATTTTTTCAAAAAATCCGGCCAAAAACGCGCTTTATCAGGCAAAGTGTGCAATAAAAAGCGAAAACAGATGTTAAAAAAACGCAACCGATTTACATGACATTTACAATTTTTGGTTTTTTTCGCGCGGCGGGATCCGCTCGGGCGGCAACGTTGGCTGCGCGGTATCGCCTTAGGGCAGGCAAAGCAGCTCGTCGGTTTTTTCCACCCCGTCCATACTCAGCTCCCTGAGAGACGGCGCAAAATAAAAACCGGGGGCGTGTCCGTCCGGGAACAGGTCGAGCAGCGGGCGCATGACAAAGGCGCGCTCCTTCATGCGCGGGTGCGGCAGCGTCAGCTCGTAGCTGTCAAAATGGCAGTTTTCATAAAGCAGCAGGTCAAGGTCAAGGATGCGCGGCCCGTTGGGGATCAGGCGCACCCGCCCCATGGCGGCCTCAATGCCCAAACAGGCGCCCAGCAGCGCCTGCGGCGAAAGCTCGGTTTTCACCAGCAGAACGGCGTTGTAAAAATCGTCCTGATCGGCGTAGCCGACTGGTTTGGTCTGATAAACCCCGGACGCTCCGGCGACCTTGGTGCGCGGCAGCAGGGACAGCGCGCGGATGGCGTCGTCCAGATTCTTTTTGCGCTCGCCCATGTTCGATCCCATTCCGATCACAGCGGTGTTCATACGGCGTTTCGCGTCCTTTCCGTTTCAATGGCGGTGTAATCAAATTCCGCTTTCATCGGCGCATCCGGCTTCATCAGCCGGATCTTTACCGATTCCAGGCGGTCGTATTCCTCCAGCAGCGCGTCCGCCACGCGGCGGGCGGCGCGTTCGAGCAGCTTGTCGTTTTGCTCGGTCATCACGCGGCGCACCGTTTTGATCATTTGCGCATAGCTGACGGTGTCGTTCAGTTCGTCCGTCAGCCCTGCCGCGGTCAGGTTGGTTTGCGCTTCGATATCCAGCACAAAGTGCTGCCCGCAGAGCGTTTCCTCTTCGTTGACGCCGTGGTGCGCAAAGACCCGGAGCCCTTTAATTATTATTTTATCCATAATTGCAGTTCTCCTGCTTCCTGAAAATCAGGTCCGCCATGGCGGCGCCTGCCCTGGCCTGCGCCACGTCGTGCACGCGCAGAATGTCCGCTCCGCCCTGAATGCAGGCCGCGTCGGCTGTGAGTGTGCCAACCAGCGTGTCGCCGCACAGGGCTGTGACACGCTTGCGGGACAGGGCGGCGAGCCTGGCGCAGCCAAAGCTGTTCAGCGCGTCAAACCGGCGGATGACGGTCAGATCGTCCTGCCGCGTTTTGCCGAAGCCGATCCCGGGGTCAAAACAAAGCTGCGCCGCATCCAGCCCGGCAGCTTGCGCCACAGCGAAAGCCTGAGCAAAAAAGCGGTTGACGTCGGCCAGAACGCCGTTCGGGTAGGCGGCGGTTTCGCTGCTTTTTTTGCCGCCGGTGTGCATCACGATCCAGCCGCAGCCGTGTTCCGCTGCGATATCGGCAAATGCCCGGTTGGCCGAACCGCTCACGTCGTTAAGAATATCCGCGCCGTTTTCGGCTGCCAGCCGCGCCACCTCGGGGAAGAAGGTGTCAACGCTCAGCGGTACGTCGACCGCCCGGCGAATGGCGCGCAGCGGCTCCAGCAGCCGCTCGGCCTCCAGCTCAAAGGGGATCGGCGCGCTGTTCGGCGCGGTGGATTGCGCGCCCAGATCCAGCAATTCGGCGCCCTGCTTCACCAGCTCGACCGCTCGTTCGACGGCGGCGCAGGGCGGTGTGCGGCTCGCTTCAAAAAAGGAATCGGGCGTTAAGTTGATAATGCCCATAATATAGGTTTTTTGCCCGAGCGGCAGCGTGTATCGTTTGGTTGAAAAATTCATAATGCGTTACCTGAACAGCGTCATGGTTTCGGCGCGGGTGCGCGCGTCGCTCTTCATGCAGCCGCGCAGCGCCGAGGTGCGGGTCTGCGCGCCCGAAGCCCGCGCGCCGCGCATGGTCATGCACAGGTGCTCCGCTTCGATCACGACCGCCAGCCCCTTGGGGTGGAGGTTTTCCTCCAGAAAATCTGCGACCTGTGCGGTCAGCCGCTCCTGAAGCTGCGGCTTTTTGGCAAAGCAATTGACAATGCGCGCCAGCTTGGAAAGCCCGATGACCTTGCCGTCGCCGGGAATGTAGGCGATGTGCGCCTTGCCGAAGAACGGCACGAGGTGGTGTTCGCAAACCGAATAGATCGGAATGTCACGCACGACCACCATTTCGTCGTTGTTGTCTTCATCAAAAACCTTCAGATACTTTTTCGGGTCGTCTTCCATACCGGCAAAAATCTCTTCAAACATTCTTGCCACCCGTGCCGGCGTTTCCGCGAGCCCCTCACGGTCGGGATCCTCGCCGATGGCGAGCAGAAGCTCCCTTACGGCGTTTTCGATGCGTTCTTTATCCATGGCGGCTGCCTTGCGAACCGGCAAAATTGCCGGATTCGTCCCTTTCTTAAGTTAATACCGCACCCCTCAGTCGTTCGGCGCTGCCTTGAGGAGAATAATGATGCGGTTGTTGGTTTCGTCAACGGAATAACGCGCCGACTGATCGCTGAATTTGTGCCTGAGCCTGAGGTTGGCCAGGTTGACGGCGCGGTAGATTTTTTCCTGAGTGAACAGCTTTTTGACGGTTGCCTGACAGAGGCTGTCGCTTTCACACTTGAAGTCGATGTAATCGTTCCCGTCTTCCGCCGCCGCCACGATCAGGTCGGCGACGAACTGCACGGCGTCTTTTGTTTCTTCGGTCAGGTAGGCGTTTTTCACGCGGTAGTAAAACAGGGATTCGTCTTCACAGGGGTGATCAAATTCATATTCGCTGTGGGTGCGCCGCAGCATTTCGTCGGTAACATTGAAATAGTTGTGCGTGCCGTAAACGGTTTCCATCTCTTTGCTGTCGGTGAGCGGATCGTCCCACGTGGGATCCACGTAATACCAGCGGTCGCTCAGCTCGACGGCGTTCCAGATGTGCGGCACCGGTTCCTCGCTGCCGTCCTCGGTCGTTTTGCCGGTGACCAGCACGTTTTCAATGCCGCATTGATCCAGCAGCAGCTTATAGGCCTTGGCGTAGCCGGAACAAATGGCGCTGCCCTCGAGCAAAGCGCCGGCCGGGTTGAAGTTGTTGGGGGCCTTCTCTGTTTGGTCATACCGGCAATGCGCGACCAGATAGTCGTGCAAAAACAGCTCGCGGTCATAGTCGCTGCCCTGCGGCAGCTGCCCCAGAATGTCTTTGACTGTTTGGGCAACGCGCTGTTTGACTGCTTCGTACTCCGCTCTGGTGCAGGCGTACTGCGGCGCAAAAAAGGTTTTGCCGCTGTGCCGGGAAAGCACGACGCCCTGCTCGAACATATACAGCATCGGGTGGTCGAGCGTGATGGCTTTGGCCACGCGGCCAAGCTGCTCCGTATCCAGCGGCGCGATCTCAATTTCCTCCGGGAACGTCTCCACATTCAGCACGATGGCGGCATAGGACGCCTGCTCGGCGGTGTTCAGCCGCGCGTAATAATACCCCGGTTCCTCGAACGTATCGGGCGGCCGGAAAGCGGTCGTTTCACGCAAAGAGGCGCTCAAGGAGGGCAGGGGCGTGTGAAAGGCCGCCTGCATGACGAAAAAGACGGCGGCCAGAAAAACGGCTGTGAGAAAGGCTGCGGCGAGAAATCTTTTCATAATCAGTGGATCGAGACCGGCTCGCCCGCGGCGATCAACTGCTGCACGCCGCGCTTGATCGTTTCAAAATCGAACACGGAAATGTCGCTTTCGACGGCGTTGATCATTTTTGTATAAATGCGGTCGGCCGATTCAAACTCGGAGGCGGTCAGCTTCTGACGCAAAACAGACGCCAGAATGTCCATCTGTTTGCTGTCATTCCCGTCATAATAGCGCAGATATTTGAGCAGCGTGTCGCCGTTCATGGTCTGTTCACCCTGATCGAGAATGAAGGTCAGATCGTCATGGTGCACGTTGATGCTTTCTTCCACCTTGAAGACAGCGCCGCCCACGGCGTTGATCACGTTTTTGAAGCCGTTGTCGGTGCTGCGGATGTATTTGGTGATGTCAACGGAGCAGGTGTATTCCAGCGCGTTCACCAGCAGGCTCATGCCGCCCGCGTCCAGCAGCTGCTGAACGGTGCCGCTGGTTCCGTCCGGCGCGGCAATGGCTTTATCGGCCGCGATGGGCGAAACGGAAAGCTCACCGTTATCCATATCCACCGTCAAAAAGGCGGCAAAGCGCACCTCGTTATCCGCGTCAGCGGTGCAGAGCAGGAGAAAGTTGTATTCGCCCCTGATCTCTTCCGCGGCCACGGTTTCCGGCTGCACGGTGGAGGATTCTTCCTCCGGCGTTTTGGCGATCTTGCTCAGGTCAAAATCATAATACTTGAGCAGCAGCAAAAAGCTGACGCCTGCCAGCAGCACAAAAAAGCAAACAAACGCGACCGCAAAGCGAATTGCTTTTGCGGCCCGTTCATCTTTTTGGGTGTTAAATCTCAGTTTGGTTTGAGTGCGGTTTTTTTTCACGGCATTTTACTCCGGTATGGCCTTATTTTTTCTTGGAGATCTTCGGCACGACCACGCATGCGACGATCAGCAGCACGGCCACGACGCCGATGATGACCGGCGCTTTGGGAATGCCGTCCGTTCCGGTCTGAGGCGAGACGACGCTGTTTGCGTCTCCCTGCGCGGCGGTCGGGATCAGATGCGGTGCGATGCCTGCGGCCATGGCGGCAGGTTCGTTGGCGTCAAACGCGCCGGCGATGTTGCTGAATGCGACGATGAGAACGCCGCCCGCCATGATGATGGCAAGAACAAGGGCGACGATCCGAACAGCTTTCTGGTTCATAGCAGAACCCTCCTATGCATTGAATTGTCCGCCTGAAGCAGGTGCTTCGGCAGATGAAATATTACTGGATCCCCATGGCCTGCTTCATGTCGTCGCCGATGGCGGCTTCGAGCGCCTGAGCGGCGGCCCTGTCATCGGCGCAGGCCGTAACGTAGATTTTGATCTTCGGCTCGGTGCCGGAGGGGCGGACGATGGCGCTGCTTCCGCCGGGGAGCTTGAATTGCAGCACGTTGGATTTCGGCAGCGTGATGGCGGTCTGCTCACCGGTTTTCAGGTCATGCGCGATGCTGGTTTTATAGTCGGAAACGCCGATCACTTCCAGCCCGCCGAGCGCCTTGGGCGGCTGGGTGCGGAGCGTTTCCATGATGCTTTTCATGGTCTCCATGCCCTGTGCGCCCTCAAAGGCAAAGTTGAGCAGGCTGTTGCGGTAAATGCCGTATTCTTGGGAGATCGCTTCATAAAAATCGACCAGATCCATGCCCTTGGTTTTGCACCAGGCGGCCATTTCCGTGATCATCGTCACGGCCACAACGCCGTCTTTGTCGCGGGCGTGGGTGCCGCACAGGTAGCCGTAGCTCTCTTCCATGCCGATGAGGAAGCGGTCCATTTCGCCCTTTTCTTCCATTTCGGTGATCTGTTCGCCGATGTATTTGAAGCCGGTGAGGGTGTTGATGACGGTCGCGCCGTGTTTGTCGGCAATGGCCTGAATCAGGTCGGTGGTCACGAAAGACTTGATGAGCACCGGGTTTTCGGGCAGCGTGCCCAGCTCTTTGCGGCGGGTGAGCAGGTATTCGGCGCGCATGGCGCCCACCTCGTTGCCGCTCATGAGCACGTATTCGCCGTTATGCCGCACGGCAATGCCGGCGCGGTCACAGTCGGGGTCGGTGGCAAGGAACAGATCGGCGGGGAACTCCTTCGTCATTTCCAGCCCGCATTCAAACACCTGACGGATCTCGGGGTTCGGGAACGGACAGGTGGGGAACGTGCCGTCCGGCTCCTCCTGCTCCTTAACGATGCGCACGTCGCTGAGCCCCATTTTGCTCAGCATGGTGCGAACGGGACGGTTGCCGGTGCCGTTGAGGGGGGTGTAAATGACCTTCAGGCCGCTTTTTTCGCAGATGTCCGGATCGAGCCGCTGTGCGTTGATGCAGTCGTAATACTCATTGAACAGCCAGCCTTCGATGAAATCGACCATATCCTCTGCCTGCGCGTCTTCAAAGCTCATGCGCTTGACGCCGTTGAAAATGTCGATGCTGTTGATATATTCCAGCGTGCGGGCGGCCGCCTCGTCGGTCATTTGATAGCCGCGGGGGTCGTAGCACTTGTAGCCGTTATATTTGGATGGGTTGTGGCTGGCGGTGATGACGATGCCGGAGCTGCAGCCCAGACGGCGCACTGCGAAGGAGAGCATGGGCGTCGGCACCAGAACGGGGTAAAAATAAACCTTCACGCCGTTGGCGGCCAGCACGCCGGCAGCCTCTTTGGCGAACGTCTGCGATTTGATGCGGGAATCGTAGGCGATGGCGACGCTCGGGTTTTCAAAGGTTTCGTTGAGGTAGTTGGCAAGCCCCTGAGTCGCCTGACCGACGGTGTAAACGTTCATGCGGTTGGTGCCCGCGCCGATCACGCCGCGCAGGCCGCCGGTGCCGAATTCCAGGCACTTGTAAAACCGGTCGAGGATCTCATCATCCTTGCCTTCGATTTCGTTCAGCTCCGCCGTCAGGTCGGGGTCGAGCACGGCGTTTTT
>CADBPL010000275.1 GCA_902796535.1 Oscillospiraceae bacterium | reverse complement strand
CGCGGCGGCGCAGGCGGCTTTGTAAAGCCCCATGCCGAGGCTTTTGGCGATCTCGGCCACGGTCACGCCGCTGTCAAACTCTTTTACGACGTCGTTTTTGAGTGTGATTTGAATCATACTGTATCATCCTTTCCGAAATAATCAAATAAAAAACAGCTCCACCCCAGACACTGGGATGAAGCTGACAGTAACAAGCTCCACGGTTCCACCCGGATTGCAAAACCGCTCAAACGGTTTTGCCGCTCATTTGTGCCGTAACGCTGCACGTGCGGTGCGCCTTATCTTTGTTAAGCCTCGGCGACGCTCATCAGGGGTCGCTGCTTCGTTCACAGACCCGCCGTTTCAGCCAACGCGGCGGATTCTCTGGCTGTGAAACCGTGAAACAGACAGTCTGAATCAACGCTTTTTCATGGTTATATCTACTTTAACAAATACTATAACAAAATCAAATTGCCGTGTCAAGAGATTTCGTGCGTGATTTTTGGCAAATTTTTTTGGGATTTTGCCGGACAGCGGGCGGGAAAATATTGAAAAACGCAAGATAAAGTGTTATAATACACGTTATTATATTAAAACAGGAGGGGAAGGCGATGGGCCGAAAGCTGTGGAACATTAAAAAGGTCGATAAGGCGCTGGCCGCCGGTCTGGCGGAACGCAACCAGCTCTACCCGCTGGCCGCGCTGATCGCTTCCTCCCGCGGCATCGACACCGACGAAAAGGCGCGCGCCTTTTTCTATAACGAGGTCGAGCCGTCCTCTCCCTATGCGCTGCCGGATATGGACAAGGCGGTGCGCGCCATTCAAAACGCGCTGGATCGGTTTGACCGCATCGCCATTTGCGGCGATTACGACGCTGACGGCGTCACGGCAACGGCGCTGCTGTATTCCTATCTGGAGCAGCAGGGCGCCGACGTGCTGTTCCGCATTCCCGAGCGCAGCGAGGGCTACGGCCTGAAAAAAGAAACCATCGACTTTTTTGCCGAAAAGAACGTGAAGCTGATCGTGACGGTCGACTGCGGCATCAGCTGCCTGGAAGAGGCTGAATATGCCAGACAGAAGGGGATCGATTTGGTAGTGACCGATCACCACCGCGTGGGCGAGGCTCTGCCCGACTGTCTGGCGGTGGTCGACCCCTACCGGGCGGATTGCGCTCTGCCTTTTAAAGATCTGGCGGGCGTCGGGGTCGTGTTCAAGCTGGTTTGCGCGCTGGAGGAAGGCGACTATGAGGCTGTTGCCGGGCAGTATGCCGATATTCTCGCGCTGGGCACGGTGGGCGACGTGATGCCGCTGCTGGATGAAAACCGCCTGTTCGTGCACCGCGGCGTTCATATGCTCAACCATTCCGACCGGCCGGGGCTTGTCGCCCTGCGCGCGGCCGTGGGTTACGCCGAAAAACCTCTCACGTCCACGGGGCTGGCATTTACGCTCATTCCCCGCATCAACGCTGCCGGGCGCATGGGCAGCCCAATGCGCGCCATCCGGCTGCTGCTGTGCGACGAGGAAGAGCCGGCGCTGGAGCTGGCGCAGGAGATCGACCGCGCCAACGTGCTGCGCCATCAGGCGGAGGCCGACATTCTCGCCCAGATCAGGCAGCAGCTGGCCGAACACCCCGAACGCAGGCATCAGCGCGTGATCGTGCTCGACGGGGCCGATTGGCCGCACGGCGTGATCGGCATTGTCGCCTCACGCCTCGTCGACGCGTTCGGCCGCCCGGCCATCGTCATTTCGCGCGACGGCGACACGGCGCGTGGCTCCGGCCGCAGCGTCGAGGGCTTTTCGCTGTATGAGGCGCTCAAGGCGTGTGAAGACTGTCTGATCCAGTTCGGCGGCCACACGCTGGCGGCCGGGCTTGGCCTGCAAAGCAGCCGGATCGAGGAATTCCGCCGCCGCATCAACGCCTATGCCGCCGCCTGCGGCGTCATGCCGCGCCCCGTTTTAAACATCGACTGCCGGCTGAACCCGTCGGTGATCAACGGCGAGCTGCTCACTGCGCTGGCCACGCTCGAACCCTTCGGCGCGGGCAACCCTTCCCCGGTGTTCGGGCTGATCGACATGAGGATCGAGTCGGTGCAGGCCATCGGCGAGGGCAAGCATATCCGCCTGCTGCTTTCCAAGGGCGGCGCGCGGGTCAACGCGGTGCGGTTCGGCGTTTCGCCCGATCAGTTCCCGTTTGCCAGGGGCGACCGCATCGACTGCGCCGTGTCGGTCGAGCCGAACCTTTACATGGGCGAGGTCCGGCCGAGCGTTCAGATCAGGGCGGTGCGCGCCCACGGGATGCTGGATGAAGCGGTTTTTGAGGGGATGGAGCTGTTTGACGCCGTGATGCGCGGCGACCGGCTCACGCCCGATCAAATCGAAAAAGTGCTGCCGTCCAGGGAATTCATGCTGGACGTATACAAATATATCAAGTCGCAGGGCGGCTGGAAATATGACCTTGAAACGCTCTGCTTCCGGCTGGGCAGCAAGGGTGAGGATTATGGCAGGACGGCGGTTTCGGTGGAAGTAATGCTGGAGCTGGGCACCCTGCTCAAAGACGAAAGCGGGCGGCTCGTTTTGCCTGAGCAAACCAAAAGGGCCGATTTGAACGCATCCGCCCTTTTAAAACGCATCCGTATGGGAGGTGAACCGGCATGAGTGTGGATATGGACGAAGCCGATCGCAGTTATCAGGAACTGAAAACATTGATGGAGGGCAATTATTCCGCAGAGAGCATTGCCACGGTGGATCGTGCTTTTCAGCTGGCGAAGGAGGCGCACGGCGCCCAGACCAGACGGTCGGGTCAGCCGTACATCATCCATCCGGTCGCCGTGGCGGTTATTCTGGCGCACATGGGCATGGACGCCGAATCGCTTGTGGCAGCGCTGCTGCATGATGTGGTGGAGGATACGCCTGTTACCACAGAGGAGGTCGAGGCCGGCTTTGGCAAGGACGTCGCCCTGCTGGTCGACGGCGTGACGAAGCTGGGCAAGATCAAGCTGCGCACCAAAGAAGAGGAGCAGGCGGAAAACCTGCGCAAAATGCTCATCGCCATGTCGCAGGATATCCGCGTGATCATCATCAAGCTGGCCGACCGGCTGCACAATATGCGCACGCTGCGCTTTATGCCGGAGCAAAAACGCCGCGACAAGGCGCTGGAAACGCTTGAGATCTATGCGCCCATCGCGCACCGTTTGGGTATCCGCCCGGTGAAGGAGGAGCTGGAGGATCTGGCCATCAGCTATCTGGATGCGGTCGGTTACCGCGAGATCGAAGAGAAGCTCGCCAGCCAAAGCACCCAGCGCAACGAGTTTCTGGCGGATATCCGCGCGCGCATCATCGCGCGGATCGATGAAAACGGCATCAAAGCCAAGGTGGACGGCCGCATCAAGAGCGTTCATGGCATCTACCGCAAGATGTATATGCAGACCAAACCCCGCACCTTTGATGAGATTTATGATATTTACGCGGTGCGCATCATTGTTGACACTGTGATCGACTGCTATAACTGTCTGGGCGTGATCCACGATATGTTCCGCCCGCTGCCCGGCCGGTTCAAGGATTATATTTCGACCCCCAAGCCGAATATGTATCAATCGCTGCACACGACCGTGATCAGCAAAGAGGGCATTCCCTTTGAGGTGCAGATCAGAACGTGGGATATGCACTACACGGCGGAATACGGCATTGCGGCGCACTGGAAATACAAGCTCAACATGACCGAGGGCGGCAAGAGCGACTACGACAACCGGCTGGCGTGGATCCGTCAGGTGCTCGAAAGCCAGAACGACGCCGTCGGCGTGGATGAGATCGTCACCACCATCAAAAACGATCTGAGCCGCGAAGAGGTTTACGTGTTCACCCCCAAGGGCGATGTGATCGACCTGCCCTTCGGCGCCACGGTCATCGACTTTGCCTACGCCATCCACTCGGCGGTCGGCAACCGCATGGTCGGCGCCAAGGTCGACGGGCGCATCGTGCCGATCGATTATCAGGTCAAAAACGGCGAGATCGTCGATATCATCACCTCCTCCCAGCCCGGCAAGGGCCCCAGCCGCGACTGGCTCAACATTGTGCGCACGAGCGAAGCGCGGGGCAAGATCCGCAGCTGGTTCAAAAAGGAGCGGCGCGAAGAAAACATTGTCGAGGGCAAAAACCAGTTTGACCGTGAAATGCGCCGCGCCTGCATCCATCTGCCCGAGGAGCAGATGCACGAGTTTATTGAAAAGATCGCCGAGCGGCAGCGCTGCAATTCGGTGGATGATTTTTACGCCGCGATCGGCTACGGCGGCATTCTGCTGAGCAAGATCATGCCGCGCATCAAAGACGATTACAACCGCATGGTGCGCGAAGCCGCCAAAACCGAGGCGCCGACCATCATGCCCAAGCTGCGCATCAAAAGCAGCGAGGGCGTCGTGGTGGAGGGCATCGACAACTGTCTGGTCAAATTCGCCCAGTGCTGCAACCCGCTGCCGGGCGATGAGATCATCGGCTTCATCACCCGCGGCCACGGCGTTTCCATCCATTCGCGCCACTGCACCAACGTGCCGGCCGATATTGAGCATTGCGCCGAACCCTACCGCTGGCTCAACGCCTATTGGGATAAGGCGCAAAAAGAGGTCTATAACGCCAATTTGCTTATTTCCGGCATCAACCGCATCGGCATTTTAGCCGACGTGTCCGTCATGCTCAGCGGTCTGCGCGTGCCGATCACCAACATCAATTCCCGCACGCTCAAAGACGGCACGTTCATCATCAACTGTACCATCACCGTTGACGGCAAGGAGCATCTGAACAACTGCATCAACAAGATGCTGAAGATCGACGGCGTACTGACGGTCGAAAGAAAGTAAGGGATAACAGCGTATGAGAGCAGTCATTCAACGCGTACAATTTGCCGAGGTCGCCGTGGACGGCGCGACCGTCGGCGCCATTCAGAAGGGGCTGATGATCCTGCTCGGCGTCGTCGAGGGCGATACCGACGCGCAGGCGCAGACGCTGGCCGCCAAAACGGCCAAGCTGCGCATTTTTGAAGATGAGCAGGGCAAGATGAACCGCTCGGTGTGCGATGAGGGCGGCGCCTGTCTGGTGGTGTCGCAGTTCACGCTGTGCGCCGATTGCAAAAAGGGCAACCGACCCTCGTTCACCTCGTCCGCTGCGCCGCAGGAGGCGAAGCGCCTGTATGAAAGCTACGCCGCGCTCCTGAAGGAAAACGGCGTGACAAAGGTGGAAACGGGGGAATTCGGGGCGGATATGAAGGTCACGCTCCTTAACGACGGCCCCGTGACCATTCTTTTGGATACCGACACATGGAAGAAGGGATAACTAATGAATCGAATCACGCTGCCGTTGGGCGACTACGGCGCGAACTGCTATGTTTTGACAGACGACGCGACCCGTCAGGCCTGTGTGATCGACCCGGGCGTGCTGAGCGAGGCGCTGGTTCGGGCGCTGGACGGTTATGAACTGAAATATATCCTACTCACGCACGGCCACTTTGATCATATCCTCGGCGTGAATGGGCTGCGCGAACTGTTTCCGGCGGTGCAGGTCGCCATTCATCAGGAGGATGAGATTTGCCTGACCGATCCGGCCTATAATCTGGCGGGCGACGCCGAACTGCCCGAGCACGTTTGCCGTATGAAAGCGGATCTTCTTCTCACCGACGGGATGAAGCTCCCCTTTGCCGATACGGAATTTGAGGTGCTTCACACGCCCGGCCACTCCCGCGGCTCCGTCTGCTTTGTTGACCGCAGGAACCGCGCGATTTATTCGGGCGACACGCTGTTCTGCCTGACGGTCGGCCGCACGGATTTTATCGGGGGCGATTTTGAGCAGCTGATGGAATCGCTGCACAGGTTTCTGCCGTTTGAAGATGATACCGACGTTTTTCCGGGCCATAACCGCGCCACCACCATCGGCTTTGAAAAAAAGCGCAACCGCTATCTGAGGAAAATGTCGTGAAGGTCTGTATCATCAACCACCCGTTTCACTATGAGATCGAAAACCTCTGCCGTATGTTTTTTCCGAACGCGCCCATCAGGCTTGTTTACGGGCCTGAGGAGGCCGACGGGGAGCGCATCGTGACCGAGCTGATCAGGCAGGACGGGTTTTGTTACCGCGTGTCCGCCTTCATCGGCGGCAGGCACTGCGAAAACGAGCGGGTCAGCGAGCCGTGTTCCGATGAACAAGCCGAATACGAGCTGGCGCTGTGCCTGTATCAGGTGCTCACGCAGCTCACGGGCGCCGAACCGGTCTGGGGCATGCTCACCGGGGTGCGTCCCTCCAAGCTGATGAATACGCTTATCCATGAGATGGGCGAAGAAAAAGCGCAGGCTTATTTCCGCGAAAGGCTCCGCGTTTCAGAGAATCGCACCCGTCTGGCGCTCGCCGTCGCCCGGGCGCAGCGCGCCATCTTTGCGCAGAACAGGCCCGAATCGTTCAGCCTCTATGTTTCCATTCCGTTTTGCCCGAGCCGGTGCAGCTACTGTTCCTTTGTTTCCCATTCCATCACGAACGCGAACGCGAAAAAGCTGCTCGCGCCCTATCTGGAAAACCTGAAAAAAGAGCTTGAGGTGACCGGGCGGCTTGCGCAGGAAATCGGGCTGCGGCTGGAAAGCGTCTATTTCGGCGGCGGAACGCCCGGCATTCTGAGCGTACAGCAGGCGGACGAACTGCTGAATGCCATTCGGGATCACTTTGATCTTTCGACCTGCCGTGAAATTACGTTTGAGGCGGGTCGGCCGGACGTGATCACCCGCGAAAAGCTGCTTGCCCTTAAACAAAGCGGCGTGGAGCGCGTGAGCATCAATCCGCAAACCTACGACGACGCCGTGCTTTGCGCCATCGGCCGCCGGCACACCGCGCAGCAGGCGCGGGACGCGTTCGGTCTGGCCAAAGAGGTCGGCTTCCGCACGATCAACACCGACCTGATCGCCGGCCTGCCCGGCGACACGGTGAACGGCTTTTGTGCGTCACTTCGGGAGGCTGTCGCTTCCGGCGCGCAGAATATCACCGTGCACGTCCTCGCCCTCAAGCGCTCCAGCCGTCTCGTGGCGCAGGAGAACGTCGAACTGCAAACGGACAGCACGGCGCGCCTCATGGTCGATCACGCCAACCGCACGCTGTGCGAAAACGGCTATCTGCCCTATTATCTCTATCGTCAGAGCCGCTGTGTGGATAACCTTGAAAACGTCGGCTGGTGCCTGCCCGGGCATGAATGCCTTTACAATGTTTACATGATGGAGGAGCTTCACACGGTGCTTGCCGTGGGCGCGGGCGCG
>CADBPL010000274.1 GCA_902796535.1 Oscillospiraceae bacterium | reverse complement strand
TTCGAGAAACGCGGTTTCAAACGTGCGCTCTTTGCTCACGCCGTTGAACCAGTTTTTGGTGCGCGAGGTGCCCGTCCACACCTGCGCAATGCAGCCGTCCACGCCCGGAATGTCGGCCAGCTTGCCCTCGGGGCTGACGATCTGCCACTGGGTGTAGTTGACCAGCGAATGGGTCGGCACATAAAACCGCACCACGCGGTTGTATTTTTTCATGGCGTATTCTTTGATTTTGGCGCTCACGCGGTCGATGGTGCGTGTGTAGAGATACGCCTTGAGTTTGGCGCAGCGGTAGCGCGCTTCGAGGCTCTCGTGCGGCGGCGCCCACGGCTCGCGGTAATAGAGCTGATACTCGCGCTTAAAGCCCTCGGAATAGCCGCTCCTGTCCCAGAATTCCGGCTCCTCCACGTGGATGGCCTCCACGCCCGCGTCCACGGCGAGCTTGAGCTTTTCGCTGATGTAATCGGCGAAGCCGACGCTGGGCATCATATAGGGCGTGCGCGCGTCGTGGCCGATGACGTTGCCGAAGCGGTCGGTCTGCGATTCGTCCCAGTGCGCTGCGCCGTCGTATTCGCCGGCCAGATAATCCTGATAAGAACCCCACGAAATGCCGGTCATGAGGTGGACGACGTAGCCGCGCTCGCGGAATTTTTTCACTCGTTCCGCCGTGGTTTCGTTCAGGCCGTAAACCATGACGAAATCACATTGGTGGTCGACTGCCGGCAGCAGGGGACTGCTGCTCTGGTAGCCGGTGCGTTCTTCTTTTCGGTCGCGAATGTAAGCCATAGTTTTCCTCCGTATGGTTAATTATTCTTTGCTCAACACTTTTTTCTGCCAGGAGCTTTTGCCGCAGTGCGGGCACTTCATGTAGCGGGTCCGGCCCATATGCATCGCCAGATTCACGCGCCAATAAGTCGGCACATAGCGGTGGCCGCATTTCCGGCATTCATAATACCCGGCGACCTGTTCAATGCGCAGCGCGAACAGCATACAGACAATGAACTGAATGAAGCCCACGCCGACCGGCAGGATAAATGTCCAGACCGGCTTTTTAAGCGTCATGAATATAACGCCCACGGCAAGCATGGCAAATAAGAAGATCGTGGAAGTCAGGCCGATGACGACCTCCATCGTCAAAAGCCGCTTGTCCGCCTGTTCTTTTTGTTTGACCATTTCCAGCAGATTTTTTTCCATGTTTTCGTTGTAGTTTTCCATTGAAACAACCTCCCCGCATAATAAATCGTTGACCGTGATGTTGAGCAGCGCGCACAATTCAAGCATGAGCGACGCGTCCGGCAGCGACTTGCCGGTTTCCCATTTGGAAACGGCGCGGTCGGTGACGCCGAGCTTTTCGCCCAGCTGCATCTGCGTCAGGTTCTGCTCTTTTCGTTTTTGAGCAATGAACCGACCGATTTTGATTTGATCCATATGCTTCGGCCTCCTTTCACGGTCATCGTACCCGATCCTGTTTGAAAAATCTACACACCGCCGGTTGAGTGGGGAGAAATCAACCGGAAGTAGAGTGGAATTCATGCTGTTATGCCAGCTCGAGCTTCAGGCACAGCGGCAGGTCGCCGTCGGGTTCGTTTTTCAGCTGCACGCGCAGCCCGTCGCGGCCGCGCCCGACCGTTTCGATCTCGTTGCCGCCCAGCACGCAAACGCTTTTAACGGCCGTGCCGCAGTGATCGGTGTGGAGCGAGCGGATGAAAAGTTCCTTCGACGGCTTCATCTGGAACGCGTAAAGCGCGCCGTCTTTGTAAGTGAAGCGAAAATCGTGCTCGTTGTAGCCGACGTCGCCTTCGGAAAACATCCCCGCTTTTGCCTGATGGTCGCCCTCTTTATAAAACTTGTAAGGCACCGTGTCATAAATGCCCTCGCCGTTGGTTTTCAGCCAGCGGCCGGTTGCGGCGAGCACGGCGGTTTCTTCTTCGGTGAACGTGCCGTCGGGCTTGGGGCCGACGTTGAGCAGCAGCATTCCGTTTTTGGAAACAACGTCGATGAGCGTGGTGACGACCTCATAGGCCGATTTGAATTCGTTGTCTTTGCGGTAGCCCCACGACAGCTTGCCGATGGCGGTGTCCGTCTGCCACGGGTAAGGGAACACGTCGCCCAGCGCGCCGCGCTCAATGTCCAGCGTCGCCGTGCCGAGGGCGAAGGCGTTGTGCTTGTAATCGATCGCCGCCTCCTCGCCCCATTCCAGCGCGCGGTTATAATAATAGGCGGCA
>CADBPL010000273.1 GCA_902796535.1 Oscillospiraceae bacterium | reverse complement strand
GCAGTTGCCGAGCTTGGACTGCGCGATGGCGGCTGCGTCAACGTCTTTGTCGCAATAACCCAGCACGTTGGGGCCGTAGGCGCACATATAGTCGATGTATTTGTTGTCGTCAACATCCCAGAAATAGGTGCCCTTGGCGTGGTCGCCGAACAGCGGCCAGTCGGTTACGGGGATGAAGTTGCCTTCGGCCGGGCCGAGGTGGCCGTAAACGCCGGAGGGGATCACTTTGGTGGCGCGGTTAAAGTATTCGCGGCTTTTGGTGTGGTCATAAATCGGAAAACTCATCTTGCAGTACCTCCGTTACGCTAAATACAGAGCTACTCGGTCGAGTATTCTGTTCAGGTTGTCGATCATGTTGATCATGCCTCTCATTTCGATGGTGCCTTCGCCGATGCAGGCAACGGCGTTCACTTTGCCGTCGAACAGGTCGCGAGCCAGATCAATGCTTTCAAATGCCATCAGGGCGCGGGGATTCTCGCAGGCTTTTTTGATGGTGACCAGCCTGTGATCCTTCACGCGGATGGTGGCGGCGGGGCCGTTCTTGATGTTGAAGGCGATCTCGCCGTCAGGGATCAGGTGGGCGGAGAATTTGCCGATCTCGTCGTTGTTGGCGATCTGCGCCAGCGCCACGGCGATGGTGTAGAACATCAGCTTGGTGCTGATCTCAAAGAATTCACGGTCCTTCAGATCTTCGGGATCGGGGCGCATGAACGCGGTCAGGCGATCGGTCAGCGCGGTGAAGGTGTTGAGCAGGAAGCCGATGTGAGCCAAACCCTTGGTGGGGATGGGGGTCACGGTTCCGTCAAACAGGCCGTTGAATTTTTCGCAGGAAGCGAAGGGGATTTTGATGGTGCACTCGCCCAGGCCCTGTTCCAGGCGGCATTTGCCGTTTTTGAAATAGAGCGTGGCTTTGGGACCGCCGGTCACGTCGAAGCCGATGGAGATCGGTTTCTGGTTTGAAAGCATTGCGCTTGAGGCTGCGTCAAGTTCGCAAAGGTTTTCAAGGGTGCCGAAAATAGCGTACATGTTAATGTAAGCCATTGTTCTTGAATCTGTCAAAGCACATTCCTCCTTGCAAGGCGCGTATTATTTTGTGCGGACACACTGCGCCTGATTATCGTTTTAATATTAACAAATAAAAGGGCTTGTTGTCAATGATTTTGGACGGTTTTAACAATTATTTCACTATCGTTGCCGGAAAGATAGGTGATTTTCGGCAAATTCTCAGCTTGCGTCGGTTTTCGTTCCCTTCCCGTCAGGGTTCGACGCAAGCGTCACGTCGCGGATCCAGCGAAAGCGGTTGACCTTGATCGCCGCCACAGGGCACTTTGTCACCTGATCGGATTTGAGGAACGCGAAGGTCACAACGGGCGGCCACTTGAACACAAAAGCGGACAGAACGGAAAGCGGCAGCACGATGCCCCACATAAAAATCAAATCGTTGCGGAACACAAAATTGGTCTCGCCTCCGGCGCAGACGATGCCGGCCAGGCACGGGCATTCATACGCCGTGCCCACGGTTGTCACGCACAGCACGGTCATGAACAAATTGGCCAGGTGCTTCGTCGGGGCTTCCACGGCGCCGTAAAACGACAGGAACAGCGGGCGGGCGGCAAACAGAACCGCGCCCGAAGCAAGGCCGATAAAAAGGAACAGCACCTGCAGCGTTTTGGCGTATTGCCTGACCAGCTCGAGCTTGTGCTCACCGATGGTTTTGCCGATGATCACGGCGGCGGCGCTGCCTGAAGCGTAGAGCACCACGCTGATCAGTTGAAAAACGGTGGTGGCAATGGAGTTGGCGCCGAGCACCGCCTCCGAGCCGAGGTGACCGAGGATCATGCCCTGCACTGCCATGGCAACGCCCCAGCTCAGGCTCGAAAGCGTGAGCGGGAACGCGACCTTGAAGAACAGGCGGATATAGGTTTTTTCAAAGCAGAAGAAATCACGCAGCCGCAGCGCCAGCTTCTTTTCCACGCCGAAGGCGTAGACGATGGCCACGGCAAACTCGACCAGACGCGAAAGCAGCGTGGCAATGGCGGCGCCGCGCGTGCCCATGGGGCTGAAGCCGAGGTGGCCGTAGATCATGATATAATTGAGGAACACATTGGACACAAGGGCAAAAAGCGAAACAAAAAAGCCGATGCGCACCTTTTCGATGCTGCGCATGAGGGCGAGCACGAGCTGTGTGACAAGAAAGAACGGATAGGAAAAGCAGGTGATCAGCAGGTAGATCACGCCTTCGTTCACCACGGCGGTCTGATCGGTCAGCAGCCTGAGCGCCTGCTGCGGAAAGAAAAACACGGCGGCGAACAGCAGCAGCACGAACGCCATGGCAACGGCGAGCGTGGCGCCGAAGCAGCGCTTGATGGAGGCCAGATCCTTTTTGCCCCAATACTGCGCGGTCAGCACGACCAGGCCGTTGGAAAAGCCCACCGCGATCATCTGCACCATAAACTGGATCTGATTGACGACCGAAACCGCGCTCAGCGCCAGCTCGCTGTAACCGCCGATCATGACGTTGTCCGCCAGATTAACGGCGCAGACGATGACGTTCTGCACCGAGATCGTCATCGCCAGCGTAAAAAACATTTTATAGAATTGTCTGTCGCGTACAAATATCTTTTTCATCCTATCGCCTGCTCTTTTGCCTGCCGAACGTCAAGCACTTTATTCATCACGGAATCCATCACACGATCGCGGTACTCGATGGGATATTCCTGTCCGCTCTTCATGAGGGAATTGTCCAGAGCTTTGTCCTGGATCGCGTCGATGTATCGGGTGCGGTAATTGGTGTAGTTGTTTTCTTCGCCCTTTTTCGCGTCCTGCCGAACCACAAGGAACAGATACTCTTTGGTTTCGATCAGCTTCGGCTCGTTGTAGGACAGGGTCGAAACCTGCTCCAGAAAGCCTTCCGGATAGGCAGAGTTTTCAACAGAGGCGAAAATCGGGCTGACTTCAATGTCGTCGTTGACCTCGGTCAGGGTGGCGCCGTTTTTCATTCGCCTGACTTTTTCTTCAAACGTAGCGCGCAGCTCGGCTTTTTCCTTCTTGCTGATCGGCACGGTATCGCCGTTCTCATTCTGCGTGGTCAGGTAGCCGACGATCGCCTGAAATTCCACGTAGTTCTGGTCAAAGAATTCTTCGATGTCTTTTTCGGGAATTTCGTATTCGCCGCCCTCGCCGTAATAATAAAGCAGCAGCGCGATGCGGTATTGCTCCACGGTCTCGATCTTGCCGACGGTCGCTTTGCTGACGCCCTCTTTTGCATAGTGCCCGCCGTAGAGCCGCCAGAATTCCTCGCTGTTGTCTGAAATGCTGCGGCGGCTTTCGGCGTTGAGCGTCATGCCGATCTGCTCAAATTCGGTTGTGGTGCCCACGTATTGGCAGCACAGCTCAACGGCGCGTTTTTTGAGGGCGGACTTGCTGTTCACGTCCCCGCCTTCTTTTTCAAATTCGGTGTAAGCGGCGTCGAAATAATAGGCAAACACTTCGTTGTCGATCTCCGCTTTTCCGATGACCAGCGCCGTTCTTTTGCGCGGCAGCAGCGAGCAGCCGGTCAGCACCGGCAGCAGCACGGCGGCGATCAGAAAGGCGGACGCCAATTTTTTCATGTGCTTTTTCTCCCTTTTGCTTATTCCGCCGACACGGCCGGAGCCTGCTTTTCAAGCGCCTTGTCGAAAAAGTCGATCAGGTCTTTGTAAAAATCCTCGCGGCAGTATTCGTTGAACAGTTCGTGGCGCGCCTTCGGGTAAACGTGCAGCGTAATGTCCTCCAGCCCGTGGCTTTCATAAACGCGGGCAAGCTTGACGGCGTCGCGCGATTTGTGGCCGCCGATCGGGTCGTCCTCGCCGGAAAAGATGCCGACGGGCATATCCTTTTTGATTTTTTCAAGGTTGGCGTTGGTGTAAAGACGGCCGAAGGATTTGAGCATCGACCAGTCAAAATTGATGCTCACCGGAATATCGGCCATCGGGTCTTCTTCATATTCCCTGCGGCGCTCCAGGTCGCTCATCACCCATTGCGCGGGGCCGCTGTCGCCCTTGTATTTGACGCTGAAAAGCGCGTTGCTGAATTTATTGACAAAGGAAGGGCGCCAGTCTTTGGCGAACAGCTCCAGCGGCCAGAGCAGCCCCAGCCCGGCCTGCTTGCCGTTCATGTAGGCCGTGCCGGTCAGCGCCACGGCGCAGGCCTTGGTGCTGCGCTCCAAAAATGCCTGACCCAGAAACGAGCCGTAGCTGTGCCCGACAAAAACGGTGGGCAGGCGGTATTTGATGGATAAGATCTGATTAAAGCAGATCAGGTCGCGCAGGGTGCGGTCAAAGATATCGCCCTTGTGGCGGCCGCGGTTTTCGTCAGTCTCGGTTTTGCCGTGGGCGCGGTGATCGTCGGCAAACACGATGTAGCCGGCGGCGTTGAGCCGGCGCGCCATTTCGTCATAACGGCCGGCGTGTTCGCACATACCGTGGGAAATCTGCGCAACGGCCTTGGGGTTTTCCACTTCGTCCCACAGGTAGCTGTGAATGGGCTGGCCGTTAAAGCCGGGCATTTTAATCTCTTTCATTTTGATCAATCCTCGTTTTCTTCTCTTGCTTTTTTCGCGGCTTCTTCGACCCAGCTCGTGTCCGCTTCCCCGTGCTTCACGACCAGAATGCAGAGAATGGCGAGCAGGAACGCGGCGGGAGAATAGAAGAACAGCGACAGATAGGTACCGGACACCATGCGCACCATGCCGTACAGAATGGGCGAAGCGATCTGCGCGGAGAAGGTGGCGGTGTAATAATAGCCGGTGTAAGTGCCGACCTTGTCGATGCCGCCGATTTCAAGCACGAGCGGCAGCGTGTTGACGGTGATGAACATATTGGCTGCGCCGCCCAGCACCAGCGCGACCCAGATGAGCGCAAAATTGTGGGTGAGAACATAGAGCAGGAACACGATCATAAAGGTGACAAGCCCCAGCAGAATGGTCTTTTTGCGGCCGATCTTCACGCCCAGCTTGCCCGCGGGCAAAGCGGCGGCGGCCGAGCAGACGGCGAACACCGCCATCATGATGGTGGCCTGCGCGGTGGTCTGGCCGAGAATCTCGGCGGCAAACAGCGCAAAGAAGGTGGTGATGGCGTTCGTGCCGCAGAAGAGGAAGAACAG
>CADBPL010000272.1 GCA_902796535.1 Oscillospiraceae bacterium | reverse complement strand
CACCAAGTATTGCCTGCGTTTTTTGTTTCATCTGACGAAAAATCCTCTCGCCAATCTGCACACCGCGATTTAATCAGCGGTTACTTATAAAAACTGGATGCCGAAAGGCATGGTGCGAACCGCCGTATTATTGACCGCGCTGTTTTTGGCTTTGTTCATCATTTTCGGTTTGACGGGCGTTGTTTCCGGTGTGCTGAAAACGGTGCTGTTCCTTGTTTTTCTGGTCGGCACGCTCGTGGGCTGCGGCGTGTCGGCGTGGATGATCCTCATGTACCGCGCGTTTTCCTACCATGGGAAACGGCAGATGTCCCGCCGGATCATTGAGGGGATCGCGCAGCACGTCACGCTCCCCAACGGCGGCAGGGGTCTGGATGTGGGCTGCGGCAGCGGCGCGCTCGCCATTGCCTGCGCAAAACGCAACCCGCAGGCGTCGTTTGTCGGCATCGACCGCTGGGGAAAGGAATACGCGTCCTTCAATCAGCCGCTGTGCGAGCACAACGCCAAAGCGGAGAAGGTCAGAACCGTTACGTTCCGCCGCGGCGACGCGACAGCGCTCGACTTCCCCGACGAATGCTTCGATGCGGTGGTGAGCAACTACGTTTATCACAACATCCCAACGAGCGACCGGCAGGCGCTCCTTCTGGAAACGCTGCGCGTGCTCAAAAAAGGCGGCGTCTTCGCGCTGCACGACATTTTCTCAAAATCCAGATACGGCGATATGCGCTCGTTCGTCAAAAAGCTGAAGGATATGGGCTATGAAAAAGTCGAACTGATCGACACAACGGACGGGATGTTTATGACAAAAAAAGAAGCGGCGTGGATGGCGTTATCCGGCTCCGCGCTGTTGATCGGCAGAAAGTGAGACAGGAATGGGACTTTTTAAAAAATATGTAAGTCAGACCAGAAAACCGGAGGGCATTCTCGGCAAACTGATGGTGGACGGCATGAACGGCGGCCACGCAAAGCTGGCGGATTGGGGTATGTCGCATCTGCACGGAATAACGCCGAAAACGATTGCCGAGCTCGGCTGCGGCGGAAGAAACGCCGCGGAGCTGATGAAGCGCTGCCCGCAGGCAAAGCTCACGGCGCTGGATTATTCGTCCGTTTCCGTGGAGAAAGCCAGAGCGTTCAACGCGGCCATGATCGAGGCGGGGCGGTGCACCGTTGTGCGGGGGAACGTCGCGTCTCTTCCGTTTGAAAACGCGTCCTTCGACCTTGCCACGGCGTTTGAGACGGTCTACTTCTGGCCGGGGATCGAAACCTGCTTTGCCGAGGTGTACCGAACCCTCAAGCCCGGCGGAGTGTTCCTGATCTGCAACGAATCCGACGGCACGGACAAAACCGGCCTGAAATTTGAAAAGATCATCGACGGCATGAAATGCCATACCGCCGAGGGGCTCGACGCTGCGCTGCGCGCGGCGGGCTTCGGCTTCGTTCGTATATACCGCCATCCGGATAAACCGTGGCTGACCGTAGTGGGGAGAAAAACAGCGGACAGCTGATAGCCGATAGCGGATAGAGGATCTCGGATCCGTATTCCGGTCAAAAATATGGTGCGATCAAAAGGCACGCTTCTTGCCTCTTCCATAGGGCGACAGGAAGGGCGGCGTCATGCGGCCCAAGAATGCGCACTCTACGGAAAAATCAAACGCTTTTTGAACTGCTGCAAATAAAACCCGCGCAACGGTCGATGGTTCGATCCTTGCGCGGGTTGATTTGTGGGTGCGGATTCGATCGCGTCCGAAGGCTGGGTAAAGCCCGTGATCGTCGCATGGGGCATGATTTCCTCCGGCACAGGCAAAGCGCCCGTGAGGATCGGCTTTTTGTGTATCTATGCTTTTGCTTTGTGCGAAAATCATCCGCCCAAATGCGCCTCTTCGGTTGAGCCGTGTTTACCTGAAGGGCGCGTTAAAAGCATCTTTCTTTTCTTTCATTGATGCAGCGCTCAACATTTCCGCAGCGATAGCACAATTCATTATCACAAATGCCGTCGCTATTGAAATACGACAAAATATTATTCACGGTCGTTTCTGCGATGTTGTTCAGCGCTTCCTCTGTTAAAAACGCCTGATGAGAGGTAACGATCACATTGGGCATCGAGATCAGCCGTGCGAGAAGATCGTCATTCATAATGTGACCGGAGCGATCCTCAAAAAACACGTCGGCCTCCTCCTCATAAACGTCGAGGCACGCCGCGCCGATTTCTCTTGATTTGATGCCGTCGAGAAGGGCTTGCGCGTCAATGAGCGCACCGCGCGAGGTGTTCACAATCGTCACGCCCTTTTTCATTCTTGCAATCGCATTGGCGTTGACAATGTGGAACGTGCCGTCGTTGAGCGGGCAATGGAGCGAGATCACGTCGCTTTGGGCAAACAAATCGTCGAGTGCGACGTATTCGATCCCGCTGTCAGCTGCGGGATAGGGATCATAAGCGATCACCTTCATCCCGAACCCCCGGCAGATATCAATGAAAATGCGCCCGATCTTTCCGGTGCCGATGATGCCTGCGGTTTTTCCGTGCAAATCAAACCCGGTCAGGCCGCTTAACGAAAAATTGTAATCTCTGGTTCGGTTATACGCTTTGTGTGTTCTGCGAACCGAAGTGAGCAGCAACGCCATGGCGTGCTCCGCCACAGCGTAAGGAGAATAGGCCGGTACGTGAACAACGTGGATTCTGCCGAAAGCTGCTTTAACGTCCACGTTGTTATATCCCGCTGAGCGCAGCGCGATCATTTTGACGCCGTATTCATACAGCCTTGTGATGACAGTTGCGTTCACGGTATCATTGACGAAAACGCAAACCGCGTCGCTGTCTTTTGCCAGCGCCACGGTATCCTCATTCAGCTTCGTTTCCAAAAAACGAAACGAGATACCGTGAAGCTTTCCGAAGTGTTCAAACGAGGGCTTGTCATACGCTTTCGCATCAAAAAATGCAACTCTGATCATACGATATAATTCCTTTCATCTTGAAGCGTCGTTATTCCTTCGTCATCGCGTTCCGCTGCCCGGAATACCGCACGCGTTTTTTTAATTCCATGTCCTTATCCTTACAATTCTTTCAGCTCATATACGTCCCTTCGATCAATCGATTTTCTCTCTGACGGTTTAAATTCCACCGTGAGGATCAGAAAGGTCCGTTTTTGTTCTGTTCAAACGCGGCGATTTGTGGTATAGTGAAGGAGCCTGATTCACCGCGTGTGAATACAGCAATTGATATAAAGGAATGATTCTATGCAGATCGGAAAAAAATACCCCAGAGACTATATTGCCAACCAACAAATGCTCAGCGAAAACCGGCTGCCGGCGCGTATGCTGCTGCTGCCTGCGCAAAAGCGCGGGGTGACGCACAGGAATTCTGCGGAATCCGACCGCGTGCAGCTGCTCAGCGGCGCGTGGCGGTTTTCTTATCTTCAGGAGGATACGGACGCACCGTTTTACTTGCCGAAAGAAGACGACGGCGCATGGGACACGCTGCCGGTGCCTTCCATGTGGCAATTCCACGGCTATGGCAGCTGCTACTATCCGAACCTGCGCTACTGTTTCCCCTATGATCCGCCCTATATTCACCGCAGCAACCCCGTCGGGCTTTATCGCAAGGCGTTTACCGCCAAAACCGGCGGCCGCGCCATTCTGCGTTTTCTCGGCGTGGACAACGCCTTTTTTGTGTGGCTGAACGGGCAGTATATCGGCTTTTCCAAGGGCAGCCGCATCCCGGCGGAGTTTGACGTGACTGACGCGCTGCAGCAGGGGGAGAACCTGCTTGCGGTGAAGGTCTACACGTTTTCCGACGCGTCTTATCTGGAAAATCAGGATATGCTTCTGGCCAGCGGCATCTTCCGCGACGTGATGCTGATTTATTCCGGCGAAAACGCGCTGTGGGATGAAACGATCCTGCCCGAAAAGTCCGGGTTCACGGTCAGATATGCCTGCACCCGGGGCGGCGCGCCCGCCTCGATCCGGTTCACGCTCTGCGACGCAGCGGGCGCTGTGTGCGCCGAACGGGAGCAGCCGATAACCGGGGACGGGGAGGTTTTTCTTCCGCTGGAACGGGCGACGCTCTGGAACGCGGAACAGCCTTATCTTTATACGCTTTTTACGGAAATCGTCGAAAACGGGGCGGTCGTTGAAACTCACACCAAAAAGGCGGGAATCGCCAAAAGCGAGATCAAAAATCACCGGCTGCTGATGAACGGCACCCCCATCACGCTCAAGGGCGTGAACCGCCACGAAAACAACGCGCGAACCGGCCGCGCGATCACGGCTGAACAGATCGAAGCGGAGCTGCGCGATATCAAGGGCTGCAACCTGAACGCGATACGCTGCTCGCATTACACGAATCAGCCGCTGTTTTATGAGCTTTGCTCGGAGCTTGGAATCTATGTGATGGACGAGGCCGACTGTGAAACACACGGCGCGGAATGCACCGGCGACCTGGGCAGGTTAAATAAGGATGAGAGCTGGTTTTCGGCGTTCTTTGACCGCGTGCAGCGCATGTATGAGCTCAACAAAAACGAGACCTGCATCAATATCTGGTCGCTGGGCAACGAGTGCGGCCACGGGCAGAACAACGACCGCTGCGTTGCCTGGCTGCAGGAACGGGCCGTTCAAAAGCCGATCAAGGATAATAACAATTCCATGGCCAGGGCGGACGGCGGCTATTTTGCCACGACCGGCTATATGCCGATGAAAACGCTGCTCGATTCTACACCCGAGGACGGGCCGCTGATGATGCTGGAATATGCCCACGCAATGGGCAATTCGCCCGGCGGGCTGGAAGACATCTGGAACTGGGTCTATCAAAACGAGCACTGCTGCGGCGGTTATGTTTGGGAATTCAAAAGCCACGGCTTTTATACCGAAGGGAAGAACGGCAGGCCGCGTTATCTTTATGGCGGGGATTTCCCCGACCGGTATCACTGGTCGAATTTTTCGCTGGACGGCTATCACACGAGCGACGGCACGCCCAAGCCCTCCTGGGCGGAATTGCGTGAGGTTTCCGCACCGGTGTTCGTGCAGTGGGGCGAAAACGGCGTTACCGTGAAAAACACTTATGATTTTCTGCCGCTGGACGGCGTGACGATGCGCTGGTCGATTTGTGCGGACGGCGTCGCCGTTCGGTCAGGCGAAGCGCCGCTGGACGGTCTGCGGGCAAGAGAGCAGAAATTTGTGCCGTTTTCCATGGAAACCGCCGGCCTGACCGGCCTGATCACGGCGGACTGCGTTTTTGTGCGGGACGGCGTACCGTTTGCGCATAAGCAAACCATTCTGGCGGATATGCCCCGCGCTTTGCCCGAGGCGGCCGCGTTTGAACACACCGTCGCCGACAGCGGCGACACGGTTTGCATTGAGGGCGCTGACTTTTCAGTCACGATCCAAAACGGGCTGCTGATCCGCCTGATGAAAAACAACAAGCTGATTTTTGACGCGCCGATGCGGCTGAACTGTATGCGCGCGCCGACCGATAACGACGGAATCGTGAACTTTTCTCCACGCCTTGTTCAGGAGTGGGAGGATCGGCTGGTGGCGACGCTGCGCTTTGGCTGTTACCAAACGCAGGTTGAGGATGCGCCCGACGCCGTGACGGTGACGGCGAGCGGAAAGCTCCTGCCCCACAGCCATTACTGGGGCTTTGACGCCGTGCTGAGCTACCGAATCACGGCGGGGGGCGAGATCGGGGTCGATGTTGACCTCAAGCCCTACGGGAGGCATCTGCCGACCGTTCTGCCGCGCGTGGGCGTGGTGTTCGAGCTGGATAACGCCTATGAGCGCTGCGCATGGCTCGGGCGCGGGCCGGATGAAAATTATCCTGACTGCAAGGCGCACACGCCTGTCGGACGGTATGAAGCGAACATTTCTGAGCTGAATTTTCTCTATGATGTGCCGCAGGAAACAGGCAGCCGCGGCGATTGCCGCACCGTGACGGTTTCCGGCGGCGGCAGGGCGCTGACGGTCAACGGCGCGTTCTCTTTTGCCTGCCATCCGTTTTCCCTCGACGCGCTCACCCGGGCGCGGCACTGCGATGAACTGGAGGAGGGCGAAAAGCGGTATCTCTATATCGATCACCGCCACCGCGGCCTCGGCTCCAATTCCTGCGGTCCTCAGCCGGAAGAGGCCTATGAACTCAGACCGGCGCCGTTTCAATGGCGCTTTTGCCTGCAAGCGGACGCGTGAAACGCAAAAAGCGTTCAATCTGAAAGACTCTCAAGCATGGTGAAAAGCGTGTCGTAAAACAAGTGGGTTTCTTCTGCCGTGGCTTGCAGCCCGATGACTCTGCCGTGGTCGCCTGTGCGCGTTGGCGCCACATACCAAACGCCCGGCAAAAGGGAATCGGGCGGCTCCGGCAGGGCGGTGAACGCATCGTTTGCGGGGTGCGCAGCGGAGACGACACTGACCAGCCCGTCGTTTTCCTGCCAGGAGCTGTCGATCACCACGCCGCCCTTGGTTTTTCCGCTGTAACTGCCAATGGCAAACGCGGTCGGCATAAGCGCGGCCAGCGTGCCTTTTGACGGCACCTGCCTGCCGAGCAGGGCGCCTTTTTGGGTGGTGCAATACGGATAGGAAAAGTAATAGACGCTCTCGCACAGCCCGATGCGTTCATTCAGCTCGGCGGCGCCGTCGGGCGAAAGGTCATAAACGGCGTGGTCGTTGCCGGAGGAGGTGATGGTGCGGTAGGCCTTTGCCACGGTCAGCGGGCCGTCAACGCCGAATTGATCAAGCATGAAATCATAGGCTTCGTCAATCGGCCCGGAAAACCCCGCAAACGAAAAAACAAAGGACGTCATCAGGTCGGTTAAGCTGTCGGAACCGAGCAGGTTCCCCGCACCGTTGAGCACCTCGGTCAGGGAGGAGCCGTTGTGCGGCGCGCAAAGCGCGGTGACGCTCTGCACCCAGTCGGCCTTGCCGCCGCTGAAAAGCGGGGACAGGGCTTCGCTGTCGGCGTTTTGTTCGTCCTTGTCGCCGTAAGCCAGCAGGGAAGTCAGCAGCCGCACCGTTGTGCCGCCGAAGCTGTGGCCGATCAGATGTATTTTTACGTGAAGGTCGGGGCGCTGCGTTCCCCAGTCCGGCACCAGCGCCGTTTTGTAGCTGCGCCCGTAGCGCGCGTGGTTGTGCTTTTTGGCGTGCGCTTCGCCGTAATCCACCGTGGTGCCGGTCAGTTGGGCGTAAAGCTCGCAGGCGCGATCCCATGCGCTCGAAAACGGGCCGACCGTCGCTTCGCACACGTCATAGCCCTTTTCTTTCAGGTGATCGCTCAGGCTGCCGGTGTTGGCGCCCCAATAGGGGATCGCTGCGTTGATGCCGACGCCGCTGCCCCAGCCGCCCAGCCCGGAAACAAGGACGTAGGCGTATTTTACCTGCACCACCGGCTCGGTTTCAACCGCTTCGGTGACGGTTTGCCGTGTTGGCTTGAACCGACCGCTTTTCAGCGGCAGAACAATGGCCGCGGCGGCAACGGCAAGGGCGACGACGGCGGCAAGTATCGGTAGCAGCCGCTTCTTCCGGTTCTGATCGGCCTGAGCGGAACCGGCCGGCTGAGCGGGCAGAGTGAACTGCATGGTGTCAACGTTCGGGTCGGCTGAGCCGAAGGAATCGACCAGCCTGATCTCATCGTCGTTTTCCTCTTCCGGCGCCCATTCGTCCGGTGAAACGGGGGGCGATTCCTTCAGCAGCTCGTCGGTCGAAACGCCGAACAGATCGCTCAGGGCGATCACGTGTTCCGTGTCCGGCGTCACGCTGCCGTTTTCCCAGTCGGAAACGGTTCGGCACGAAACGCCAAGCTTGATGGCGAGCATTTCCTGTGACAGTCCGTCCTGCCTTCTGTAATAAGCGATTTGTCTGCCGATCGACATGGCGTTCATCCTTTCGTTGTCAAAGCTGTGTTTATTATAACGGATATTCGCTTAAAATTCAATCGCTCCGCCCCGACACGGCAGCTTTTTTGCCTGATGCCGGCGAAGAGCCGACGTGGCAAACGGGAGAGGAGCGCGCAAGGGGTGAAAACAGGTTTCATCCGGGAATTGAAATAATGGCGATTTTGTGTTAAAGTATCAACGGAAAGGAAGGGATCGTTATGTCTACGCTGTTTGTCTTACTGCGCAGGGTTTTCAGCCTTGCTTTTTCGCTTTTGTTTGCGCTGGCCGGGCTGTTCTCGTCACCCACAACGGTTTTGTCGGGCGAACTCAGGCTTGAAGAAGAACAGGCATATCCTTATTCGGACGGCGCGGCGTTTTGTCAGGGCATCACGACGGACGGCGCGACCTTTTACGGAACCGGCTGCATCAAATATCTGAACTATAATGCGATCGTGAAAATCGACGCCGCTACGGGCCGGATCCTCGATTGCCGTGATATGTGCCTGCCCGCTCAGGTCATCAAAAAGGGCTATTCTCACCTCGGGGATTGTGCTTATCATAACGGCAGGATCTACGCCTCCTGCGAAGCCTTCTTTTTTAAGGATCCGGCCATTATGGTGTTTGACGCTGAAACGCTCGACTTTGTCGCGTATCATGTGCTGCCGGTCGAGGGGCAGGGGAACGGCCATATCCCGTGGGTCTGCGTCAAGGACGATCTGATCTATTACACGCAGGCAAGGGACGTTGACGAGGTCAGAATGCTCCGCCTGAGCGATTTTTCCTATTACGGAACTGTTAAAATGGATCGAACCGTGACCAAGATCACGGGCGGCGACGTGCTGGACAACACGCTCTATCTTTCCGGCAACGACGGCAGCAGCGAAAAAGTCACCTACGCTGTCGACCTTGCAACGGGGAAAACAACGCAGGCCTTTGTTCGGGAGATGGGCAACTCATTTACCGAAACGGAGGGGCTTTCGATCTGCGAAACAGACAACGGCGTTTTGTTCCATTATGTGGACGTTCTTTTTGCGTCCAGAACCGTGATCCGAACCTATTCTCTGCCCAAAGCCCTGCCGCAGCCGTGACGCGGGCAGCGGCTTTTTGGCTTTTCGTTCGCGCAGGGAACGATAATTTTTGTTGACAGATAAATGACAGATCATTATAATTGGAATTGCACAAGGAAGGGGCGGTCATATGGGAAAAAAGGTGTTTATCCTCAATCACGGGCTTGCCGCGGGCGGAACCGACACATTCACAGTCACCCTTGCCAAGGGGCTGCTGGATCGCGGTTATGACGTGGGCGTTGTGATGGCGGTTGACCCTGATTCAAAGCCGCAGATCAGAGAAAACGTGCTGAAGGAATATGGAATTCCTTATTATAAAACAAGCGATCTGGTCGGGATCAAGGGCGTTTTGCGCCATGCCAAGCGGCTGTATCAGCTTTTGAAGCGGGAAAAGCCCGATGTGTTTCACAGCAATATGGATCTGTTCAACGGCCTCAACTCGCTGGTTGCCCTGCTGGCCGGCGTTCCGGTGCGGGTCTGTCACTCTCACACCTCGCAGAGTCAGTATGAAAACAACACAGGCAAGCATTTTACCGTGAATCTTTACCGCAAAATCATGCGCCGGATGTGCTATCTTTTTTCAAACCGCTATTGCGGCTGCTCGGAATCGGCCATGGATTATCTGTTTGAAAACCGCTGGAAAAACAATAAAAAAGCGAAAGTGATTTATAACGGCATCGACCTTTCCAGATTCAGAGCAGCGGCCGGAGGCGAAAAAAATGAAACCGGGCGCAGGCAATTGGTTACCGTGGGAAGAATCACAAAAGAAAAAAATCCGTTCTTTATTGTTGAGATCCTGGAAGCGCTCAAAAAGCAGCGCGGCGATTTCGTTTTTATATGGGTGGGGATCGGCTGGCTTTATGATGAGATCCGCGCAGCCGTTTCGCAAAAAGGGCTTGACGACTGCGTTCGATTCCTCGGCTATCGGAGCGACGTTGAGCAGATTTTAAAGGACTGCGATCTGTTCCTGTTTCCCTCGCAGTTTGAAGGCCTGGGCATTTCGCTGATCGAAGCGCAGGCAGCCGGGCTTTATTCTCTTGCGTCCGATCAGGTCCCCAAAGCGACGGACTGCGGGCTTTGCGAGTTTTTGCCGATCGACAGCATCGAACCGTGGGTTGAAAAAATCAACGCGTTCCTTGACCACGGCACCGAAAAAAAGCTGGATGAAAAGCTGCTCGACCGGTTCGCTTTTGACACGATGTTAGACGAAATAGAGGCGGTTTACAAAAGGTAGGCATTGCTCCGAATCGACGATCGTATATTGACAACGTGTCGGTTATCGATTATAATAATGACAAATCACAGTAGATCGGGAGGGTAAAACCATGGCATGTTTTCTGGTTTCCGCTGCAGAAGCGGTAATCGTGACCGCAGTCGAAAAAGCGGTCGAAAAAAAGGAAAAAGCGCCGACGGAAATGACGATCGGCTTTGAAAACGGCGCGCCCGAAACGGCGGTCAAAATTCCGTTTTCGCAAAAGCTGAAATGGCTGCGCAATCTGCTTTGGGGCGGCACGGTGCTGCTGGCGTTTGAACATATCTGGCACGGTGAAGTCGTGCCGTGGTTTCCGTTCCTCACAGCGGCGGCCGACCCGGCCGACGCGGTCGAGATGCTGCACGAAATGGCGACGGTCGGCGTGATCATGGCATTGCTCGTTACCGCGGTCTGGCTCGGTATGCTCGGCGTTGCCGCCCTCATCGAAAAGCGGGCGCAGCGTGAAGCGCAGGCCGGGGAGGCAACGGAGGCAGCCTTATGACGCTGCTCGTTACGGCTTTTGCCGCCGTGATAAGCACGGTTCTCTGGTATAAAAACGCGCCGAAAAGCGACATGATGCTCGGCGTTCTCTGCCTGATGTACTGGGGCGCGTCGCTGATGTGGCTGGTCGACGCCGTGTTTGAATATGCGGAACTAAAAGCCGAATATTTCACGCCCGCGCCGGCTGAGATGCTCAACGATCTGTTCCTCGGGCTTTCCGTTGTGGCGCTGGGGCTGATCGTGTGGCTGGTCATTCTGCTGATCAAAGACCCCAGAGGCGTTGTTAAAGCGACGCTGTTCAAGAAAAAATAAAACCAAAGCGGTTCTGCTGATGGTAGAACCGCTTTTTCAGTAGGGCGCGCCTTCCTGCGTGCCGTCAATGCTGTTTTGGCGTGAATGAAACGGTGAAAAACATGAAAACAGAAGTTAAACAAATTCTGGAAGCGGTGCGCGACGGTGAAATGGCCGTGGAGGATGCGCTGCTTAAACTGAAAATGGCGCCCTTTGAAGATATCGGGTTTGCCAGGGTCGATCTGCACCGCGCCGTTCGGCAGGGGCAGCCCGAGGTGATTTACGGCGCGGGAAAAACGCCGGAGCAGATCGCCGGTATTGTTGCAGCCATGCGGCGCAGGGGGCAGCCGAATATCCTCGTCACGCGGCTGCGGCCGGAAGCCGCCGGGGTTTTCGCCGGGGATGCGGCGTTTCACTATTATGCCGAAGCGCGCGTTGGATTGTTCGGCGCAATGTCGGAGCCGGACGGCATCGGGACGATCGTGATCGCGACCGGCGGCACGAGCGATATCCCCGTGGCGGAGGAGGCGGCGCTGACCGCGGAAAGCTTCGGCAACCGGGTCGTGCGGCTGTACGACGTTGGCGTGGCCGGGCTGCACCGTCTGCTGGAGCATCTGGATGAGATCATGTCGGCCTCGGTCATTATCGCCATTGCGGGCATGGAGGGCGCGCTGGCCAGTGTGATCGGCGGGCTGGCGGATTGCCCGGTGATCGCGGTGCCCACGAGCGTCGGCTACGGCGCTGCGTTCCACGGCTTATCCGCACTGCTGTCCATGCTCAATTCCTGCGCGGCGGGCGTGTCGGTGGTCAACATTGACAACGGCTTCGGCGCGGGCGTGCTGGCCAGCCGAATCAATCATATGGAGGTCAGATCATGAAAACGCTTTATCTGGATTGCGGTATGGGCGCGGCGGGCGATATGCTCACTGCGGCGCTGCTCGAATTGCTGCCCGACCCCGAAGCCTTCATGGAAAAGCTGAACGCGCTCGGTGTTCCGGGCGTGACGTTTGCCGCAGAAAAAGCCGAAAAATGCGGTGTTGTCGGCACGCGCGTTTCGGTCAGGGTGCATGGCGCGGAAGAAGGCGACGAACCGCACGGGCATGACCATGAGCACACTCATGAACATAGCCATGAGCACACTCATGAGCATGAACACAACCATGAACACAACCATGAGCACCACGACCATTCCCACAGCGGTCTGGCCGATATTGAGCATATCGTGACCGGACACCTTTCGCTCCCACCGGCGGTTGCCGCCGACGTGATGAACGTGTATGCCGTCATTGCCGACGCGGAAAGCCGCGTGCACGGCAGGCCGGTGAGCGAAGTTCATTTTCACGAGGTCGGCGCAATGGACGCCATTGCCGATATTACCGCCGTCTGCCTGCTGCTCAGGGAGCTTGCGCCCGATGAAATTGTGGCTTCGCCGGTTCATGTGGGCAGCGGTCAGGTGCAGTGCGCTCACGGTATCCTGCCGGTTCCGGCGCCCGCGACCGCGCTGATTTTGCAGGGCGTTCCCATTTACGGAGGCGAGATCAGGGGCGAACTCTGCACCCCGACGGGGGCGGCGCTGCTCAGGCACTTTGTGACCCGTTTCGGCGCCATGCCCGCCATGACGGTGGAAAAGATCGGTTACGGCATGGGCAAAAAGGATTTTCCGGCCGCAAACTGCGTGCGCGCCATGCTGGGGGATTCGGCTGATCAAACGGAAACGGCGGTCGAGCTTTCCTGCAATGTGGACGATATGACGGCGGAGGAAATCGGCTTTGCCATGGAGCGCCTGTTTGAAGGCGGCGCCAAAGAGGTTTACACCGTGCCCATCGGCATGAAAAAAAGCCGCCCGGGCACTCTGCTGCGCGTGATCTGCGGGCAGCAGGAGAAAGACGCCATGGTTCGGCTGCTTTATCAGCACACCTCGACCATCGGTGTGCGCGCCGTGCTCACACAGCGCTTTGTGCTCGAGCGCAGCACCAAAACCGTCACGACCCGGCAGGGCGACGTTCGGCTGAAAACGTCGGTCGGTTACGGCGTGACCCGCCAAAAGGCCGAATATGACGATCTGGCCCGCGTTGCGAAAGAAAACGGTCTTTCTCTGGCCGAAGCGCGAAAGCTGATCGAGGAGCAGATTTGAATGATGGATGTTTTGCATCAGAAAAAAGCTGAATTGGAAAAATGCCTTTCGGAATCAGGCAGCGTGGCGGTGGCCTTTTCCTCCGGCGTGGATTCGACCTTTTTGCTCAAGGTCGCCCATGACGTGCTCGGGGATAAAGCCGTTGCCGTCACCGCGCTGCCGCGTTCGTTTCCGCAGCGGGAACGGCAGGAGGCTGCGGCTTTTTGCGAAAAGGAGGGGATTCGGCAGCTCGTTGTCGAGGTGGATGAATTGACGATTCCCGGCTTTTGCGAGAATCCGCCGAACCGCTGCTATCTGTGCAAGCGTGCGCTGTTCACCGAAATGATCCGCGCCGCCGCCGCGTGCGGCACAGCGACCGTGGCGGAAGGCTCGAATGCGGATGATGCGGGTGATTACCGCCCCGGGCTGCAGGCCATTGCCGAACTGAAGGTGAAAAGCCCCTTGCGCGAGGTCGGCCTGACCAAGGTGGAGATTCGCGCGCTTTCCAAAGAACTCGGGCTGCCCACGTGGGAGAAGCCGTCCTACGCGTGCCTGTCCACCCGCTTTGTTTACGGCGAAACGATCACGGCGGAAAAGCTGCGCATGGTCGAAACGGCGGAGCAGCTGCTTTTTGACCGCGGCTTTCGGCAGGTGCGGGTCAGGCTCCACGGCGAGCTGGCGCGTATTGAGGTCGAACCGGAGGAATTGGAGCGGATCGTTCAGCCGGAGCTGCGCGCGGCGCTGAACGCCCGGCTGCAGCAGCTCGGGTTCCGTTATGTGACGCTGGACCTTGGCGGCTACGCCATGGGCAGCATGAATAAAGGAATAAAAAACCGTTGATCGGTGCGCTCAGTCGGGCGCCGGTCAACGGCTTTTTTTACGGAAAAATCATTTCAGCTCTTCGTTTTCTGTTTGAATATCCTCTATGAATTCCGCGTTCATTTCCGGATAAGCGGAGAGCATGGGCGTAACGTCCTTGCCCTTTTTGCGGTCAAAATAGTTTTTGGTGATCTTCACCACCAGCCCGTTCAGCGAGATCAGGCAGATCAGGTTGGGCACGGCCATCAGGCCGTTGAAGGTGTCGTCGATCGCCCAGATCAGATCGCTGTGGATCATGGAGGACGCGGCGATGAGCACCACGTAGAGCACCTTGAAGCCGGTCACGATGTATTTGCGCTTTTCCGCTTTGACCCAGCCGAAGCAGAAATCAACGGCCTTTTCGCCGTAATAGGACCAGGCAATGACCGTTGTGAACGCGAACAGCGGCAGAATGACGGAAAACACCGCCGTGCCGAAGCCGCCGAAGGTGGTCGAGAACATCGTCATGGACATTACGCTGTCCTCTTTATCGAGTGCGAGCGTGTTCAGATCAAAGGTGGTCAGGAACATGATCGCGGTCAGAGTGCAGATGACGAAGCTGTCAAAGAACACTTCAAAAACGCCCCAAAGCCCCTGCTTGACTGGCTCTCTGGTTTCGGAGGCGGAGTGGGCGATGACGGAGGAGCCGAGCCCCGCTTCGTTGGAGAACACGCCTCTGGCCATACCCTTGCGGATGACCTGCGAGAAGGAGTAGCCGAGGATACCGCCGCCGGCCGCTTTGAAGTTGAACGCCTTGGAAAAGATCAGGGCGAAGGCGTTGGGAATATGCTTCACATTCATAAAAATAGCGATGAGCGCCATGAGGATGAAGAGCAGCGACATGAACGGCACGAGCATGGACGCCACCTTGCCGATGCGCTTGATGCCGCCGATGATCACAATGGCGGTGACAATGGCGACCACGATGCCGACAATGAGCCGGACCGTGCCCGCGTTCTGCGAAGCGGTCGCTCTGGCAAAGGCTTCGGCGAGCGTGCCGCTGATCTTGTTCGTCTGCACGCCGCTCATGCCCACGGCGGCGAACATGCAGAAGATCGCGGCCAGATAGCCGAGCCATTTCCATTTCAGGCCGTAAGCGATGTAGTAAAACGCGCCGCCCGAAAGGTTGCCGTGCTTATCCTTTTTGCGGTAATACAGGCCGAGCACGTTTTCGCTGTAGTTGGTCACCATGCCGAAAAAGGCGGAGATCCACATCCAGAACACGGCGCCGGGGCCGCCGGTGAGGATCGCCGAGACGACGCCGATGATGTTGCCGGTGCCGACCGTGCCCGAAATGGCGGTGGAAAACGCCTCAAACTGCGACACGGACTGCAGTCTGCCGTCCTTCGCCTTTTTCTTGCCGAGCCCCTTGAGCGTCGGCACGATGGTTGTGTTCAGCGATTCCTTAAAATGCCTGACCTGCAGGCCTCCGGTGCGGATGGTCAGCAGAATGCCCGTGCCCAGGATCAGGATGATGACGGGCCAGCCCCACACCACGCCGTTGACGGCATTGTTGATTTCCTCAACGGCAGCAATGATCTTTTCCCACATGTGTTTTCCTCCCAAACGGTTTTTGGCAAAAGAAAAAGTCAGCAGAAATTTGCTGACTGAAAGAGGAAAGCCCGCTGCGGCTTTCTCGTGCCCCGTCCTTTTGCCTGAGAGATTGGCAGGTCAAACCTGTTTGCACCTTCGGCATCCGCTGCAAGCGGAATTCTCCGGGTTTCGTCAGCAAACAGTTATGGTTCCCGCGCGTTTTACGCCTTAGGCGCTGTGGCTGCCCACAGACCTTTCCTGCCCGCTTCGTCCGTTCCTTTTTCAATTGACAAGGGGTATTATACCATAAATTCTGATAATTGCAATATATTTCTTTTCCGAATCAAAAAGAATTGTGAAGGGCGCAAAAAAGCGGGCCGGGCAGCGCCCGACCCGCAGCTGGGCTTGGCTTATTTGTTTTTTTGCTGTGCGGCGCGCTTGGCGTTGAGCTCGTCAAGAATGCGCGTGTGTTCCTTATCGGTCAGGGCGTATTTCAAGGTGGGGATCGCCGCGAGCACCATGCCGATGGCAGGCGGGATGGAGATGAGGAAGAACATGGCCGCGGCGAACTTGCCGACTTCGGCGCCGCCAAGCTGGAAGGGGTTGTATTTTTTGAAGTCCTCGCCTGCGATCAGTGCGTTGTTCAGCAGGGTGATCTTGGAATCCGAAAAACCGACGAAGCCGTAAACCGCGCCGGAAATCAGCGTTGCGATACCTGCCGAAAGCTTGGTGATAAAGCTTTGGCCGGAGAAGAACACGCCGTCGGGACGGGTGCCGTTGTTATACTCTTCATAGTCCACGCAGTCGGCGATCATCACGCTCTGCAGCACATTGAGCGAGCCCATCGCGGCGGCTGCCATGAAGAACAGAACGGACAGAACGATCATGCCGCCCCAGGTCAGCACGTCGCCCTTGGAGAGCATATAAAAGATGAAGATCAGGGCAAACGGAATGGCGCCGATGAGCGAGAAGAAGTTGTAGAGCTTTTTCTTCTCGAATTTCTGAATCAGATTGGGCACGCAGAGCGGGAACCCGATCATGCCGCCGAACAGGCCAACCACGAGAATGACGATTTTCAGCACGAGCGAAACATTCAACGCACCGTCCACCATCAGGGTCGCGCCGATGTCGTTGTTGAAGAAGTAATACATCACGAGCGTCATGGCGACGATCGCAAGCAGTTGGATGGGGCTGCGCAGAATGCCGGAGATCAGGATCTGACGGAACGGCCGGTTGCCGAACATGATCTGGAAGTTTTCCTTGATGGAGTAGGTCTTTTCGCTCTTGGCGGCGACTTTTTCTTTCACGGAGAGACCTGCAACCTGGAAAAGAATCGAAGCGAACACCGTCATAACCACGGCAAGCGTGATGTAGGAGAACCGCAGCGCGTGCGCCTGATCAATCCCCTTTGCCATGAACATGCCATTGAACGAAGGTGCGATGATGGTGAACAGCGTGCCGATCATACCAACGTTCGCCACCGCACGCGCAAGGGTAAGCGCCTTTGCACGGTCTTCCTGGCTTTCGGTCATCAGGCTCGTCACGCCCCACAGCGGAATGTCGCCGATGGTGTAGGTCATGCCCCAGAGAATGTAGGAGAAGGCCGCCCACGCGATGGTGATCACGGCTTTGGCGCCGGTCTTTTTTTCAATGCCCTTTTCTTCCTGGAATTTTTGAACAAGGGTAAGACCTTCTGTTTTGTCTGTTACCAACGTATAGGCCTTTTCTCCGTTAGCTTCTTCGGTTACCTTATAGATTACGGCGTCATTTTTCTTCATGTTACCCGTTTCGTCGATCAGGAAGTTGCCGCTTTCATCCTTTTCCAATTCCCAGGTTCCGTTCACGGGAACGAGAATATAGTCGCCGTTTAATTCGGGATTGTCCTTGTCTTCATAGGAAAAAGCCTCCTGCAGAAGGGCTTCGTCATATTCCGCGGCAAGGGAAGTATCATTGGCAAGCTGCACGTAATACTTGTTGATCGGCTCTGCGTACATGCTGTTGATAAACGGCAGGATCGTTGTGACCATGATGACCGCGGGAACAAACAGCAGATAGGGCTTGCACTTGCCCCACTTGGTTTTTGTTTTGTCGACGATCGTACCCATCATTGGGTCGTTGACGGCGTCCCAGACTCTGGCGATCGCAAAAATGGCGGTGTACGCCGCGACCGGGATGAAAATGACGCTCTGAAAATAGAACGCAAGGCCGGTTGCAATGATGTTGTAAATGATGTTCTGACCCGCCAGACCGGTGAGAAAGCCGGCGAGCTCACGTTTTGTGTAGGTCAAAACCTGACCTGCTTTTGCGTTTTGTTGATTGCTCATCCCAAAACCTCACTTCCGAATTTTGTCATTTCCCATTATATATGAGATATTCCGTTTCGTCAATACAGTTTTTATTTCCGAATCCTTCCGGTGCCTTTCCGCAGCCGAAAAAGAAATACGGCTTGACAGATCAGGCTCCGTTTGCCATAATAAAACAGTATATATAATTGTAAGGGGAGAAAAGAGAATGAAACAAAAAACAGCAACTGACGCCGCAGCTGCGCGCGAACAGGTAATCGTTAAAACCAGCGTGATCGGCATTGCGGCCAACGTGCTGCTGGTTGCGTTCAAGGCGGCCATCGGCCTGGCGTCCGGCTCCATCGCGGTCATTCTGGATGCTGTTAACAACCTGTCGGATGCACTGTCCTCCGTGATCACCATCCTCGGAGCCAAGCTCGGCGCAAAGCAGCCGAACAAAAAGCATCCGCTGGGCTACGGACGCATTGAGTATCTCAGCTCCATGACAGTGGCGGCCATCGTGCTTTATGCCGGCATCACCTCGCTGGTGGAGTCGGTCAAAAAAATCATTCACCCCGGGGCTGCCGATTACACCGTGACGTCGCTGGTCATTATCGCCGCGGCAGTTGTGGTCAAGCTGATTCTGGGCGCCTATGTCAAAAAGCAGGGCAAACAGGTCGATTCCGGCGCGCTCATCGCCTCCGGTTCGGACGCGTCGTTTGACGCCGTTCTGTCGGCTTCGGTGCTGGCTTCGGCCGTTGTTTTCAAGCTGTGGGGCCTTTCGCTGGAAGCCTATGTCGGCGTGGTCATTGCCGGGTTCATCATCAAGGCGGGCGTCGAAATGATGATCGAAACGCTCAACGATATCCTCGGGCACCGCGGCGATGCGGAGCTGGTCAAGTCCATCAAGCATCTGCTGACAGAAGACTCGGACGTTCAGGGCGCTTATGATCTGGTGCTGTTCAATTACGGCCCGGGCAAGAATTACGGCTCCGTTCATCTGGAGGTGCCGGACGTGCTGACGGCCGATGAGATCGACCGGCTCACGCGCCGCGCGCAGGAGCGGGTCTATGCCCAAACGGGCGTGATCCTCACCGGTGTGAGCATTTATTCCTTCAACACACAGGATGAGGAGATCGCGGCGATCCGCAGCCGGATCCAGACCGCCGTTTTGGCGCATGACTGGGCGCTGCAGCTGCACGGCTTTTATCTGGACCGTGAAAAAATGACCATTCGTTTTGACGTGGTGATCAGCTTCGACGTTGATCACCGTCAGGCGCTTGAGGAACTGTATCGGGAGATCAAAGCCGAATATCCCGCTTATGAATTCCAGATCATTCCCGATACGGACGTTTCCTGAGGCGATACTGAGCACCGGATAACCGAAAAGAAGCAGACCGCCGCGCACCCGATCTGCTGCGCAAGGCGGCTTGCCTTCGTTTTACGGCTTTAACTGATTGATTTCTTTTTGCAGGTTTTCCAAAAACCGCCCCGCATGGACGCCGTCCATTTGGGTGTGGTGGAACTGAAAGGAGACCGGCAGCGAACAGCGGAACCGCTTTTGACGGGTCCGCCCCCAGATCAGGAAGGGGTTGTTGTAAACGCCGCTGTTCATGCCCACGGCGCCGTCAAGCTCCGTTTCGGTAATGGCCGAGGTGCCGATGACCATATGCGTTTCGGACAGGTCGTGTTCCGTTCCGTTTTCCACCGTCTGTTCGGTGATTTTCCGGTATTTCAGGTCAAATCGCGTCAGATCGTCTGAAAACGGAATGTCGCAGGAGCTGATGCTGCCGGTTCGGGTCATGACAATGACGCTGATGGCCAGCGCGTCAAACTGCATCAGCTTTTCACCCACCGGCAGGGTGTAGAACGTTTCAACGGGCGAAGCCGCCCGACCGATGCAGTAACACAGCAGCATATTGAATTTCAAATGCTTCTTTTGGCTGATCCGCACCAGATTTGTCACGTCAAAGGTCTTGAACAGCGTGACCATCGGGTTGGGTGCTTTCATCCAGCGCGCATAGGCTGCTGCGCGCGGGGTTTGTTCGGGTTGTAATTCTTTCGGCATGGGGATTCTTCTTTCTTTTTGTGTTGTTTTCCAGTATAGCAAAAAATCACGCGCGCTGCAACATATATGTTGCATATTATTTCGGCAATGCCGTCCGGGTGTTCCGGGGCTTCCGGTTGAATCGCGGCGGAAAGCCTGCTATACTGTTTTTTGAAAAAACGACCGGTTCACCGGTCGGAAAGGGCGGGGCCTCTATGATTATTCGATATTTGACGCAGGACGACGTGAGAGAGCACGACAAGGTGACGTCGCAGGCGTTTTCCTATGCCTGCGATCTCAACGATCCGGCTTCCGTTTTGCCGTGCGAAAAAGTGCTCGGCGCGTTTGAGGAGGACAATAAAACGCTTTTGGCGGATTTTGAGATCAACGAACGAAAATGCCGTTATGGCGGCGGGCTGCTGACCTGCGCGGCCGTCGGCGGCGTTGCCGCCAAGCCGGAACACCGCGGAAAGGGCGCGGTGAAAGCGCTGTTCCGCCATTTATTCACGCAGACGGAGTATGACATCAGCATTCTCTATCCGTTTTCGGAAGCATATTACCGGCATTTCGGCTATGAACGGGTCGGCCATTCGGTTTGCGCGACCGTTCCGTTTGCCGAAATTTCTCAAATCGAACGGAATCAGGACGTCAGACTGTATGAAGGGAACGGAACGGAGCAGCTGCTTGCACTGTATAACCGCTGCGCCCGGTCCTACAACCTGAGCTTTGTGAGAGAAGACGCGGCCGCTTTTTCCGCTGAACCGTATTTGTCAAAATGCTATACGTATCTCTGGCGAAACAACGCGTTTGCCACCGTCAGCGTCGATCGGGAAAACAGCGTGGTGCGGGTTAAAGAGCTTTATTATGATTCCTGCGAATCCATGTGCGGCATCCTCGGCTTTTTGCGCAATTTTGAGAGCAACCAAAAGGCGATGTGCTTTGAAAAGCTCCCCGAAAACACGCCTTTGCTCGCCTTTGTTCAGGATCTCAAGCCTTGTGAGATCAGCTTGCATAACACCGGTTCCGCCAGAATTCTGAATATTGAAACCGTGCTGCGCGCTCATCCATACCCCTCCGGCGGAGCGTTCACGCTTCAGGTCGGAGAGGAGCGCTTCGGCGTTGCCGTCACGGCAAACGGCGTGGAGATCGCCAAAAACCGGACGGACGATCCGGACGTCGTCATGGACGTTCACACGGCGTCCGGGCTTCTGCTGTGCGGGGTCTCAAATGCGGCCTATACCCCCGGCCTCACCGTCCGGAACCCGCGCTCGGATTTCTTCAGGCTGTTTCCGCCCGAGCCGGCATTTTTCACAGACGGCTTTTGAATCGCGCGGCTGCGTGAGCGGGATCGCCGCGTTTTGCGCGATAGAGCGGGGCTGTTCCGCGAAACGGATTTAAGTAACCACTGTTTAAATCGCAGGCGCACATCTTGACGGAGTATTTTCCGCCATATATCACAAAAATACTCGTTAATACACCAAGTATTGCCTGCGTTT